>NZ_KV788955.1:0-20717 GCF_001807385.1 Brachybacterium sp. HMSC06H03
CCCGCGCCGCCGTCCAGGCGCTGCGCGCCCTGCCGGGCGTCGACCCGCAGCGGGTCGCCGTCGCCGGCGGATCCGGGGGAGGGGCGGTCGCCCTGCTGCTGGCCGCGGCCGACGAGACGATCACCGCGGCGCTGGTCGCGACCTACTTCTGCAGCTTCGCAGCGAGCATCGCCTCCATCCGGCACTGCCCCTGCAACATCGTCCCCGGCCTGCTGCCCGAGCTCGAGATGGCGGACATCGCCGCACTCATCGCGCCGCGCCCGCTGGTGATCGAGGCGGGGGAGCGGGACCCCCTGTTCCCGATCATCGCGACCCGCGAGGCCTTCTCCCTTCTCCCACCGGTGTGGGAGGCGCGGGGTGCCGTCCCGCCCGAGCTCGTCGTCACCCCGGGCGGGCACGCCTTCCGCGCCGAGCGCTCGCTCGACGCTCTCCTCGAGCGTATTCTCGCTTCCTGAGCAGGCACGCCGAGCTTCGTCAACCAAACGGATGACGAGCGACTCGACGTGGCGTCCCGCCACTGCTCGAGGGTGGGGAGGTCGAGGCTTCCTGATCCGCGCCCGCGCGGCCGTCGGGCTTCGGGTTCGTCGGCCACGCCGGCGCGCGTCGGCCGTGCCGCCATCACCGCGCCCGTGCCTGTCGGCCCTGCAGTCCTCGTCCGTCGGCCGCGCACGCGCCTCCTCGCTGTCAGAGTGACAAGATCGAGTGTTTGCGCCCAGGGGTGGGGGAGATGTCCTCTTCTGCCGTACGGTGAACCGTGTGCTGATCGCTGCACCCCGACGAGGGGACGCGCGCGGCGCCCGAGACCTCAGTCCCTGTTCCTTCGACGATTGTGAATCCCTTATGCAGGTAGCTGCCCGCAACAAGCTGTCCGCTCCCCCTCGCCTGGCCAAGAACGGCCTGCGCATCACCCCGCTCGGCGGCCTCGGCGAGGTCGGCCGCAACATGACCGTGTTCGAGCACCACGGCAAGCTGCTCATCGTGGACATCGGCGTGCTCTTCCCCGAGGATCACCAGCCCGGCATCGACGTGATCCTGCCGGACTTCACCTCGATCCGCGACCGCCTCGACGACATCGTCGGCATCGTGCTCACCCACGGCCACGAGGACCACATCGGCGGCGTCCCGTACCTCCTCAAGGAGCGGGCCGACATCCCGCTGTACGGCTCGGAGCTCACCCTCGCCTTCGTCACCGCGAAGCTCAAGGAGCATCGCATCACCCCGAAGACCATGCAGGTCAAGGCCGGGGACCGCCAGAAGGCCGGGCCCTTCGACCTCGAGTTCGTCGCGGTGAACCACTCCATCCCGGACTCCCTCGCGGTGTTCATCCGCACCTCCGCCGGCACCGTGCTGCACACCGGCGACTTCAAGATGGACCAGTTCCCGCTCGACGGCCGCATCACCGACCTGCGCGCCTTCGCGCGCCTGGGCGAGGAGGGCGTGGACGTGTTCCTCACCGACTCGACCAACGCCGAGGTCCCCGGCTTCACGATGAGCGAGCGGGACCTCACCCCCGCGATCGACCGGGTCTTCGCGACCTCGCCGCGGCGCGTGATCGTCTCGAGCTTCGCCAGCCACGTCCACCGCATCCAGCAGGTGCTCGATGCCGCCCACGCCAACGGTCGCAAGGTCGCCTTCGTGGGCCGCTCGATGGTGCGCAACATGAAGATCGCGCGCGAGCTCGGCTACCTCTCCATCCCGCGCGGCCTGGTCGTCGACTTCCGCAAGATCCAGTCGATGCCCGATCACAAGATCACCCTGATCTGCACCGGTTCCCAGGGCGAGCCGATGGCGGCGCTGGCGCGCATGGCCAACGGCGACCACCAGATCCAGGTGGGCGAGGGCGACACCGTGCTGATGGCCTCCTCGCTGATCCCCGGCAACGAGAACGCGATCTACGGGATCATCAACAAGCTCATCGACCTCGGCGCGAACATCGTCCACAAGGGCAACGCGAAGGTGCACGTCTCCGGTCACGCGAGCGCCGGCGAGCTCGTGTACTGCTACAACATCGTGGGGCCGAAGAACGTGCTGCCGGTGCACGGCGAGTCCAAGCACCTGCACGCCAACGCCGACCTCGCCCGGAAGACCGGTGTGCCCGAGGACCGCGTGGTCGTCGGCTTCGACGGCGTGGTCGTGGACCTCGTGGACGGGAAGATCAAGGTCGTCGGCAAGGTCGACGCGGGCCTCGTCTACGTGGACGGCCAGACCATCGGCACCGCCACCGAGGACACCCTCGCCGAGCGCCGCATGCTCTCCGGCGGCGGCGTGGTCACAGTGGTCGCGCTGATCGACCCCAAGACCCACAAGCCGGTCGAGCCGGTCGAGTTCCTCACCAAGGGCTTCGTCCACGACAAGAAGATCTTCGAGGGCGCCTCCGCCCAGGTCGAGAAGGCGCTCGCGCAGTCGAAGACCGACAAGATCGACGACATCGCCGAGATCGAGCAGATCGTGGTCGACACCGTCAGCAATCACCTGCGCCGCACCTACCGCCGCGAGCCCGCGGTGATGGCCGTGGTCATCGACTCCTGAGCCCCGGCCCATCCCGGCGCGGCCGACGTCCGTCGTCGGCCCCGCACGATGGCCCCTCCGGCCCGCGTCACAGCGGTGCTGGAGGGGCCGTCGGCTCAGCCGATCCAGATCTGGCAGATGTTGCTGCGGGTGAACGTGATGACTCGATCGACATGGAGGAGCCCCTCGAGGGCCACTGGATCGTTGTCGAGCGCCCCGGTGATGCGCGCGCGAGCCGTGCGTCGGCCACCTCAACGCGACAGGTTGCGTGACGGCGGGTTGAGTGAACCCGCTTCACGTGCCCGTACTTGCCCGCCGCCCTGGACCCGCCGCTGAACAGCTTGCGCCCACCGAGCCTCGTCGTGTGCGACTCTACGGCGGTGCCGGCCGACGGGGCGGGGCAAGCGGAGGGACGGGTGATGACAACGACGAACACGGCTCTGGAGGTGGGCGATGACGGCCGTCGGCGGATCCGGCGCCGGCGACGAGCCGAGCCTTGCGGGCGCGCGGGCGCCGCTGCAGCTGCTGGTCGGCGGGGCGAGCAGGGAGGAGCTGCACGCGCGGCTCGCGAAGCTCGGCATCCAGCTGAACGACGGCGCGCGCACGCTTCTCGAGGATTCGTGCTTCGACACCCGCGCACCGGAGACGCTCGAGGTCGTGCAGCGCAGCCTCCACCAGCTCGGCCTCGCCTCAGGCGGCGCCCTCCCGCAGATCTCCGCTGCGGCACGGGCGCAGGGTCTCGCCCCGCTACCGCCGGACACCGGCCCTTACCTCCGCCTCGCCATCACGGACCAGGGGCAGGCCCCGGACTCGATCCTCTCCGCCGGGAGGGCGCCGACCGGCGCCGTGCACGTCCACTCTGCACCTCTCCGCCCGGACCACGACTACCCCAAGGGCTTCTACCTGCGTGTCGTCGACGGCGTCACCTGGCTGCGGGGCTTTCGCTGCGACGACGAGTACGTGTGGCCGGCCGACGCCGTCCTCGCCCTGCGCGCCCCCGAGGGGTGAGGGGTCCCCGCGTCATCTGACCGCGAGGCGGTGCCTGAGCGCTGAGCGCACCGCGGCGTCCGACCGAGCGGCGGCGCCCGAACGCACCGCGGCACCCGCCGTCCCACCCCGTGGACGAAGTGGCCCAGCTCACCGCCTGGCGACGTTCCGCCCCTAGGCTTCGAGAATGTTCTCCTGCCTGTCGCCCGGAGCGCTGGGGCTCCCCCTGGACCACACCGCCGCCATCGATCTCGCGCTCGCGCACGGCTTCGGGGGAGTGGACCCCGACCCCGAGCACTTCCGCACCCTCCTGGCCGACGGGGGCCTCGAGGCCGTCTCCGCCCACGGTGACGCCCTGCGGGCGAAGGGCCTGCAGTGGGGGATGGCTGGTCTCCCGATCGCGCTGGACTCCCCGGCCGAGGAGTTCCGTGCCGCCCTCGGCTCCTTGCCCGACGCCCTCGAGCTGCTCACCGCCGCCGGGGTCACCGCCGTCGGCACCTGGATCCGCCCCATGCACCAGACCCTCGACCATGCCGCGAACTGGCGCCTGCACGCCGGACGTCTGTCGCTGGTCTCCGAGATCCTCGCCGACCACGGGCTGCGGCTCGGACTGGAGTACATCGGGCCGAAGACCTTCTGGTCCACCGAACGCCACCCCTTCGTCCACGACATCACCGACGCCCGCGCCCTCATCGCCGAGACCGACGCTAGCAACATCGGCCTGATCCTCGACAGCTACCACTGGTTTACCGCCGGGGAGACCCCCGAGGACCTCACGGGCCTGGCCGCTTGCGACATCGTCTCCGTCGACATCAACGACGCCCGCCCGGACCGGGCGCGTGACGAGCAGATGGACCTCGACCGCCGCCTGCCCTACGACACGGGCGTGATCGACCTCGACGGGTTCATGGGCGCGATCCGCACCGCCGGGTACACCGGCCCCGTGAAGGTCGAGCCGTTCATGAAGAGCCTCGCCGAGCAGCCCGTCGACGAGGTCCTCGCCGACATCTCCTCCCGCCTGGACCGGGCGATCACCGGCGCCTGACCCGCCCCGGCCTGGCCGGCGCAGTGGCTACTGGTACGAGACGAACCAGGGGCGCGGCTCCAGGGCGTAGGTCTCCTCCGGGGTGAACATCGGGGTGTCCTCGTCGTGGAAGTTCTTCCATGCCATGAAGATCCCGCCCGGCAGGTCCTGCTGGAGGGCGTTCCAGGTGGCGAGCTTGTCCTCGGGGGTGCCGTGCCCGTCGGCGTGCAGGGTGATCGCGAGCTCGGGGCGGGAGGTGTCCACGTCCTGACGGTCCGAGATCATCGAGAGGTTGAACTGGTGCAGGATCAGCACCTTCTGCGGCAGGCCGTGCTCCGCGGTGAGATCCGCGAGCCAGGTCGAGACCTCGTTGATCTCCGCCGCGGTGACCGAGCCGATCTGCTCGAGATGCTTCTGCCCCGGCTCCAGCCGCCACTCGGCATCCAGCGCCAGGCCGACGTGCGGGGCGGTCAGCAGCTCCTCGTAGAGCTTCGCCTGGGTGAGGAAGTCGGTGGTGCCCGGCTGCAGGTCCAGCACCACGTACACCCCGGCCTCGCCCGCCGCATCGACCCACTCGCGCAGGCCCTCGACGCCGAGCTCGGAGGAGAAGTCCCCGTCGCCGCCCGGCTCCGAGGAGGCGATCGTCGTGATGATCTCGAGCGCGGGGACGACCGGCTCCTCGGCGAGCCCCTCGTACTCAGCGACCATCTCCTGCACCCGCTCGAGGGTCTGCTCGAGGTCCTGCTCGCCGAGGATCCCGAGCGAGGGCACGGCGGGGGAGCCGTAGGCCGCGATCATGCGCCGGCCGGGGAAGGCGGTGATGCCGCCGCCGGGCAGCTCGGTCGTCGTCGCGGCCCGTGCCATCGCCTCCACCAGCGCCGAGGCGTCTCCGAAGGAGTCGCCGAGCGCGAGTGCGCCCACCGAGGCGTCCTCGCCGGCCGCCTCCTTCGCCGCGGCGACGCTCTCGCTGCTGCGGCCGACGTCCCCGCCGGGCGTCTCGACGACGGAGCCGCCCGCGGCCGTCACCACGGCGCTCGCGAGCGCCTGCGCGGGCGAGGCCGCCTCCGGGTCGACCAGCAGCGTCACGGCGGTCGTCGCCTCCCCGGCGGAGACCTTCGGGAGGTCGGGGTTCTCGGCGGAGAGGTCGATCTCGACGACCTCGCGCCCGTCCCCGAGATCGCCGGGGTCCATGCCCGCCGGGACGACGAGCGTGCCGGCGCCGAGCCGCTCGATCTCGTCGGCGACCGTCTGGTCGACGCCCGCCAGGAGCGGGGCGGGGAAGTCCTCGAGCCTCGGCAGCAGCGCCTCGAGCGAGGCCTTGTCGGCGAGGACGGCGACGTCCGAGGAGGTGAAGAGTGCCGCGCTCAGGGCGGCGGACGCCGCGGGGAGATCGTCGCCCGGCAGCACCGTGGTCTCGGGGGACCCGACGCGCTCGACGGAGAGATCGCCCTCGGTGCAGGCCGCGAGGCCTCCCGCGAGCGCGAGCACCGTCGCGCCCGCGAACGTTCGCCGGGTGATGCTCGCCGGTCGTCGGTCTCGTGCTGTCACGGCGGTGACCTCCTCTGCGATGTGGGCGCATGCCGGCGATCGGGACGGGTCGAGCCCGGGCTGGTGCGGTCGCATGGCGCCCATGCTGTCAGAGCCGCGGAAGGGCGGATGGCACGGAGAACCCCGTGTCGGATCTCTCCGGCTGGTCGTCGTTCCTCGCTGCGGACCCGATGCGGTCGGCACGCGCTTGCCTGGCTGAGCGGCTCCGTGGTCTAATCATTCGAGATGGAAAGCGGTTACCGCCGCAGGGTTGCGAGTGCGGCCCAAGGACCTCGAAGGAGAGCAGTCACATGGCAGAACGCAGGATCGGCATCATCGTCAACGGCGCGACCGGGCGCATGGGCTACCGCCAGCACCTGGTCCGCTCCCTCCTCGCCATCCGCGACCAGGGCGGTGTCGAGCTCGAGGGCGGCGACCGGCTCATGCCGGACCTGCTGCTCGTCGGCCGCAACGAGGAGAAGCTGCGCACGATCGCCGAACGCCACGGACTGAAGAACTGGACCACCGACGTCGACGAGGCGCTCGCGAACCCGGACTACGAGGTCTACTTCGATGCGCTGGTGACGAACCTGCGAGTGGCGAACCTGAAGAAGGCGATCTCCGCCGGCAAGGCGATCTACACCGAGAAGCCCACCGCCGAGTCCTTCGAGGACGCGCTCGAGCTCGCCCGCCTGGCGAAGGAGGCCGGGGTCGTGAACGGCGTCGTCCACGACAAGCTCTACCTCCCCGGCCTGCTCAAGCTGCGCCGCCTGATCGACTCCGGCTTCTTCGGCGAGATCCTCTCCGTGCGCGGCGAGTTCGGCTACTGGGTCTACGAGGGCGACTGGCAGAGCGCCCAGCGCCCCTCCTGGAACTACCGCTCCGAGGACGGCGGCGGCATCGTCGCGGACATGTTCCCGCACTGGAACTACGTCATCGAGGAGCTCTTCGGCCGCATCGAGGACGTCTACGCCCAGACCGCCACCCACATCGGGACGCGCTGGGACGAGCAGGGTCAGGAGTACACCGCCACCGCCGACGACGCCGCCTACGGCGTCTTCCGCCTCGAGGGCGGCACCGTCGTGCAGATGAACTCCAGCTGGGACGTGCGCGTCCACCGCGACGAGCTGGTCGAGTTCCAGGTCGACGGCACCAAGGGCTCCGCCGTCGTGGGCCTCCACGGCGCGCACATCCAGCCGCGCGAGGCGACCCCGAAGCCCGTGTGGAACCCCGACGTCAAGGATCCCCACAACTACTACGACGACTGGATCGAGGTCCCCGACAACGCCGGGCCCGACGGCTTCGACAACGGCTTCAAGGTGCAGTGGGAGGACTTCCTGCGCCATGTGGCAGGCGCTGAGGAGGGTTCCGACTATCCGTACGACTTCCTCTCCGGCGCGCGCGGCGTGCGGCTCGCCGAGACCGGCCTCGCCAGCTCGGCGGAGGGTCGCCGCATCTCCCTCGACCCGCTGACGGAGGTGTGAGAGACATGAGCGACCTGCAGCTGACCCTCCTCGGCGAGGACGGCGCCCTGCGCCGCATCCCGCTCGCCGAGGCCCCCGCCTTCGCCCGCCCCACCGCGCCGCTGCGCTCCCGCGTGGTGTACGCGGCGGTGCACGTGGTCCCGCTGGTCCACGGAGACAACACCCCCGGCGCCCCTGCCCGGATCGACTGGGATGCGACCCTCGCCTTCCGTCGCACCATGTGGTCGCGCGGGCTCGGCGTGGCCGACGCGATGGACACCGCCCAGCGCGGCATGGGCCTGGACCCCGCCGCGACCCGCGAGCTGATCTCCCGCACCGCCGACGCCGCCCGCGCCGCGCTCGAGGACCCGGAGATCTCCGCCGTGTTCCCCGCCGGGGCCACGGTGAGCGACCTCGTCGTCGCCGGTGTCAACACCGATCAGCGCACTGAGCAGGACCTCAGCCTCGACGAGATCGTCGAGGCGTACGTCGAGCAGCTCCGCGCGACCGAGCAAGCCGGCGCCGGCGCCGTGCTCATGGCCTCCCGCCACCTCGCCCGCACCGCGCGCTCCGCCGCGGACTACGAGGAGGTCTACCGCCGCGTCCTCGCCGAGGCGAGTGCCCCGGTGGTCCTCCACTGGCTCGGCACCGTCTTCGACCCGCAGCTGGGCGGATACTTCGGCAGCGACGACCCCGCCGTCGGGGCGGACACCCTCCTCCGCATCATCGAGGCGGACACGACGAGGATCCGCGGCGTCAAGATGAGCCTGCTGGACGACGCCGCCGAGATCGCCGTGCGCGAGCGCCTGCCGGAGGGCGTGCGCATGCTGACCGGGGACGACTTCCACTTCTCCCACCTCATCGTCGGCGACGGCGCCGTGACGACCGGGGCCGACGAGCAGCAGGTCCGTGGGGAGTACTCCGACGCGCTGCTCGGCGCCTTCGCCGCGACCGCTCCCGCCGCCTCCGCCGCCGTGCAGGCGCTGGACCGCGGCGACGTGGACGAGGCGCGGCGCATCCTGGACGCCGCCGAGCAGCTGGGGCGGCACGTCTTCTCCGCCCCGACCTACCACTACAAGACCGGGGTCGCGTTCCTGGCCTGGCTGAACGGCCACCAGCAGGCGTTCACCATGGTGGGCGGCATGCACTCCGCCCGCAGCCTCCCGCACCTCTCGCGCACCATCGAGCTCGCCGCCGCCACCGGCAACCTCGAGGACCCGGCGCTGGCCGCCGAGCGCTGGCACGCGATGCTGCGACTGGCCGGCTACGAGATCGAGGCTCCGTCGGCGTCGCACGACCGCGCCGCACTCGACGACCTGGCCCCCGCCCTGACAGGAGACCTCGCATGACCACGCAGACCAGCACCCCGACGAGCGTGACCAGCGAGGCCGCCACGGTGCCGCGCCTGTCCCTGAACCGCTGGACCTTCCGCACCACACCGGTGCAGGAGTTCCTCGAGGCGACCGTCTCGCGCGGCATCGGCGCCGTGGGCCTGTGGCGCCAGGACGTCGCCGAGGTGGGCCTGGACGCGCTGCGCCGCCGCGTGGACGATGCCGGGCTGCGTGTCAGCTCCCTGTGCCGCGGCGGGTTCCTCACCGCCTCCGCCGAGGCGGACCGGGCCGCGGCGCTGGAGGACAACCGTCGGGCCATCGACGAGACCGCGATGCTGGGCGCCCCCACCCTGGTCATGGTCGTCGGCGGGGTGGACCGCGCCGACAAGGACATCGTCGGCGCCCGCGGCCGGGTCACGGAGGCGATCGCCGAGCTCGCCCCCTACGCCGAGCACCGCGGGGTCACCCTCTCCCTCGAGCCGATGCACCCGATGTTCGCCGCCGACCGGGCGGTGCTCTCCACCATCGATCAGGCCCTCGACGTCGCCGAAGCCTCCGGCAGCTCCGCCGTCGGCGTCGTCGTGGACACCTACCACGTGTGGTGGGACCCGTACCTCGAGCGCGCCGTCCAGCGCGCCGCGGCCTCGGATCGTCTGCTCGCCTACCAGGTGTGCGACTGGAACCTGCCGCTCGCCGCCGAGCCGCTGCACTCCCGCGGCTACATGGGCGACGGGTTCATCGACTTCCCCTCGATCACCCGCATGATCAAGACCGCCGGCTTCACCGGCGACATCGAGGTGGAGATCTTCAACGAGGACGTCTGGGCGACCCCCGCCGAGGAGTCGGCGCGGATCATCGCTGAGCGGTACCAGGAGCTCGTGCTGCCCTACGCGTGAGGCACCGGGCTGCGGGCCCCTGTCGCCGCCGGGGTGCCCTGCCAGGGCCTGGCTCGCGCCGGGAGGGGGTGGTGGACTCGATCCGTCTCCACCCCCTGCGCGAGGAAGGTCCCCGCCTGCCGTGACCACCACCCGTCCCGCGCCGTCCGCGCCGGCCGTCTCCCGGGCCCTGCCCTGGATCCTGCTGCTGCTGACGGTCTTCGGCCCCATCTCTATGGACCTCTACCTCCCGGCGCTGCCCGCGCTGACCCGGGAGCTCGAGGCCACCACCTCGATCGCCCAGCTCACCGTGACCGCCTGCCTGCTGGGCCTCGCCGCCGGGCAGCTGCTCGCCGGTCCCGTCTCCGACCAGCACGGACGGCGCCGCGTGCTGCTCACCGGGGTGAGCGCCTATGTGCTGACCTCGACGCTGTGCGCGCTCAGCCCCAGCATCGAGGTGCTCGTCGCCGCGCGCTTCGTGCAGGGGCTGGCCGGAGGCGTCGGCATCGTGATCGCCCAGGCCGCGGGCCGCGACATCTTCGACGGCCGCGAGCTGATCCGGTTCTACGGCCGGCTCGCGGTGGCCGGGCCGACCGCCGCGATCCTCGGCCCCATGATCGGCGGCCTGCTGAACACGGTCGTGGACTGGCGCGGGCTGTTCGGCTTCCTCGCGCTCGTGGGACTGGTGCTGCTGGTGATGTCGGCGCGGCTGTTCACCGAGACGCACCCGATCGAGCGGCGCACCGCGGGCGGCATGCGACGCACCGGCGCCGCGCTGCGCGTGCTGGTCGCGGACCGGGTGTTCGTCGGAGCCGTGCTCTCCCAGGGGTTCGTGTTCGCGGCGATCTTCTCCTATCTCGCGGGCTCCACCTTCGTGCTCCAGGAGATCTACGGCCTGTCCCCGCAATGGTACGCGGCGGCGTTCGCGCTGAACTCCGCCGGAGGAGTGTTCTTCGGATGGTTGGGCGGCCGCATCGCCGAGCGGTGGAGCGTGCACGGCGCTCTCTTCCTCGGCATCGCGCTGACCGGCGCGGGCTGCCTCGGCCTGCTGCTGGCGGGACTGGTGCCGATGCCGCTCGCGGCGGTGATCGCCTCACTGTTCCTGCTGGCCTCCGGCGCCCAGTTCTGCTCCCCGGGCGCGACCACGCTCGCCCTGGCCGAGTACCCGCAGATGGCCGGCACCGCGAGCTCGATCCTCGGTACCGTCCGCTACGGCTTCGGGGGCCTGGCCGCCCCGTTCGTCGGGATCGCGGGCTCGCTGAGCATCCTGCCGCTGGGCGTGATCACCACCGGCACCGCGGTCCTCGCCGCCGCGGCCGCGCTGCTGACGCTGCGACGTCGACCCGCCCCGGTCCAGGCGACGGCGACCTGACGTCGCGGCGCCTCTCCGTCGCGGGCGGTGGAACCCGGCTACGGAGCCAGGGAGTCGAGCAGTACGATGTCCGCCTCCGACCCGGCGGCGGTCAGCTTCTCGTCGGCTGTCACGAGCGGGGCTCCCAGCAGCTCGGCGAGGGCGAGGTACCCCGCGTCGTAGGCGGTGCAGCGATGGCGCAGATCCCAGATCCGCTCCGCCAGCAGCGCGGTCCCATAGCGCGTGATCGACATCGAGAAATAGGTCCTCAGGGCGGCGTGGGCGTCCTCGGGCATGATGCGCCGTCCCCGCTCCAGGCCTCGCAGCACCGACACGATCTCGACATCGAGCAGATGCGGGGCGGCCAGCGTCGCCTCGCCCAGCACGGATATCAGCTCCGGCGGCGGCGCATCGCCGACCAGGGCCTCGACCATCGCCGACGCGTCCACGACGACCACCTGCGCGTCCACGACGATCACCGGCGCGAGTCCCGCAGCGCGTCGAGGATCTCGCTGCGGGTCGGCGCGGATGCCCGAGGCTCCTCGCGCAGGGAGCGGAGGAGGTCGGCGTTGCTCGGCGATGCGGCGATCCGGGCGAGCTCCTGGTTGACATACGCGGACAGGGAGGTGCCGGAGCGCGCCGCGCGCAGCTTCAGCTCGGCGGCGACTTCCTCAGGGACGTCCCGGATGTACAGAGTCGACATGGAGCAATGCTAGCAGTCTGCTAGCAGAGTGGGTCGCGGAGCGCCACCGGTTCGTGCGGGTGTGCCTGAGCCTGCCCACGGCGAGGGCACTCGTCAGTGGGCCGCGAGCGCCGTCGACTCGCGCAGCTGCACCTCGCCGCGCACGTGCGCCTCGCGTGCCGCGGCATCTGCGACGCGCCCACCCGTCGGGTCGTCGTCGGCCGCCCCTGAGTCCGCGGCGCCCGCCGCGCCCTCGCCAGCCGTGTTCCCGTCCCCGGCCTGCTCGTCGGCCGCCCGGCTCGCCGCCGGGGTGCCCTCGAGCACCCACTCCACGACCCGTCCGGCCATCTGGGACAGCGGCAGCTCGATGGTGGTCAGCGCCGGGTTCGCGTCGGCCGCGGCGACGACTCCGCCGTAGCCCGCGACCGCGACCCGACCCGGTACGTCCAGGCCGCGACGGTGCAGCTCGCCGAGCGCGCCGAGGGCCATGACGTCGGCCGGGGCGAACAGGCACAGCGGCTCGGAGCCGGCGTCGGAGGAGTCCTCGAGGTGCTCGGCGATCCGGGCGGCGGCCTCGACCCCGCCGTCGCGGGTGAGGTCCGCGGCGATGCTCAGCTCGGGCTCGATCCCCGCCTCGGTGAGCCCCGCGACGAAGCCGCCGGTGCGCTCGCCGGCCGAGGGGATCCCCGCGATGCCCTCGACGACGGCGAAGCGCCGGTGCCCCTCGACGACCAGGGCGGTGGCGAGCTCGTGCGCGGCCCCGGCATCGTCGGCGACGATCGTCCTGCCCACGCCGAGGGACTGTCCGAGCCCCACCACCTTCCCGCCGTTGCGCTCGAAGCCCTCCAGCAGCGTGCTGATCGCGGTGTCGTCCTCGGTGCCGTAGCGGTGCGAGCCGACGAGCACGAGCGCGTCGACCTGCTGGGCGAGCAGGGAGCGCAGCGCACGCACCTCGGTGTCGATCCGACGGCCGGTCTGGGTGAGCAGCACCTGGGACTGCGAGGCGAAGACCTGCTGCTGGACCTCGCGCGCGATCGTCGCGAAGTACGGGTCGGTGATGTCGTGCACGACCAGGCCGATCAGGCCGGAGCGGGAGCGGGCCAAGGCCTGCGCCTGTGCGTTGGGGACGTAGCCGAGGCGGTCCGCGGAGGCACGCACACGCTCGGCGACCTCCTTGCCGGGCACGCGGGCCGAGCCGTTGAGGACCCGGGAGGCGGTGGCGAGCGAGACGCCCGCATCCTTGGCGACGTCGCTGAGGCGCACGGCGGGCATCGGGTCTCCTTCATCCAGGGGGCGGGCGCACCGGGGTGGTCCGACGGGACGGCCGGGAAACGCTGTCCCGAGAGGGTCAGCATAACGATCCGGCCACGGCCGTGAGGGCGTCACGGGGAGGATCGTGGCCGTGATCTCGCTCCGGTCGCGCGCGGGACCGGGAGCGCTCTCACCGGGCGAGCTCCTCGCCGGCGGTGATCAGGGTGCGCAGCGTGTCCGCCTCGCGCTGGAGCAGCGCCGGGTCGTCGCCCGGGATGAACTCGAGCAGCGCATCGCGGTCCGTGCCGTTCTCCGCGAGGATCGCGAAGGCCGACTCCCACAGGTCGGAGCGCTCCGCCAGCGGCAGGCGCTCGCTGCGGGGCCACCAGGAGAAGACGTGGATCGAGGACGTGCGGGGCAGGGCCGCGCGCAGCGTGTCCAGCGCCTCCTGGGTGGGCATGTCCTGGTGGGGCTGCCAGTAGGTGAGCACGTTCGCGCGCCCCACCTCGTCGAGCAGGCGCAGGGTCGAGCCGATCTCGTCGGTGAGGGTGCCGCCGTGGAACTCGAGCCCGACCTCCAGGCCGTGCTCGGCCGCGCGGTCGGCGAAGCGCTGGATCCGGCCGACGGTCCGAGCGCGCTCCTCGGCGGAGGTCTCCGCCGAGCCGGTGCGGGTCGCCCACACCCGCACGCGCGGCACGCCGAGGGCGCGGGCCGCCGCGATCACCGCCCCGCCCTGCGCGTGCACCTCCGCGTCGGAGCCGACGAACGACAGATAGGAGCCGTAGGAGGTGACGACGAGCCCGGCCGCCTCGGTGAGCGTGAGGGCGTGCGTCGCGGCGTCGAGATCACCCGGCGGGACGTGCGCGTCCCCCGCCCATTCGATCCCCTCGAGGCCCGCGGCCGCGGCGTGGTGCACCACGTCCTCGACCGCGAGCTCGCGGAAGGTCACGGAGCACAGGCCCGGGCGGATGATGCGGATCCCTCCGATCGCGACATTGCGGGAAAGCGGTCACGAGCAGGCTATCGCAGGCCGACGCGCGGGCGGGCGGCGCTCTGCGGGGCTGCCGTCGGTCGAGCTGTCGCGCGATGGTGCCGGGGCTCGATGGTGCTGGCGGTCGAAGGCGTAGCTGGGCCCGGAGGTGCCTGTCCTCGCCGGAAAGGCCGTACATCATGTACATCATGTACGTGGTTTCGCGACAGACACCCCCAATGCGGTGGCGCGGCCGGAACTGAGGGATGGCGCGGCCGTCAGCCCTTCCCGAGCAGCGTCGCCATCGGCACGAAGTCCGTGAACTCGGGGTCGAGTCTCGAGCCGCCTCCCGCGGTGTCGGTGGTCGCGATGCCATCGGATTCCTCGGCCGTCGGGCCGTCCTCGCCCGCATCGGCGGACGCCTCGGCCGCCGCAGCGACCTCGCCCGTGCGTGCGCGCACCATGGTCGCGAGCTCGCTCGCGGCGCGGCGCACCCGGGCGGCGAGCGGCTGCTCGTCGGCCTGCCCCTCGGTGTCGGCCCCGAAGTCGGCCGGGGCCGCGAACACGACCGTCGGCACCACCTCGGACTTCAGATAGCTGAACATCGGCCGGATCGCGTAGTCGATCGCGAGGGAGTGGCGGGCGGTGCCCGCGGTCGCGCCGAGCAGCACAGGCCTGCCCTTCCACAGCTCGATGTCCAGCGCGTCGAAGAACAGCTTGAACAGCCCCGAGGGGCCGACGTTGAAGACCGGCGTCACCGCGATCACCGCGTCGGCCGCGCGCACCTGCTCGATCACCAGGGCGAGGCGCTCGCTGGGGAAGCGGGTGAGCAGGGCGTCGGTGATGTCGTGGGCGTACTCGCGCAGCTCCACGGTGCTCACCTCGACCTCGGCCCCGTCCGCGCCCAGGGCCGCGGCGGCCTCGCGGGTCAGCTGATCGGCGAGCATGCGGGTGGAGCTCGGGGTGGAGAGCCCCGCGCTCAGGGCGAGGACCCGGTAGCCGGTGGATGCGGCGGTCACCGGCGGGCCTCTTTCGCGTCCTCGGCGCGCAGGCCGGTCCAGTTGTCGCCGGTCTCGAACTTGTAGCTGTCGTCGAAGGCGCCGTGCTCCGCCTCCGCGGCGGCGACCCGGGCGGCGTGGGTGGGCGCCTCGGGCACGTCGGCCGGCTTGCGGGCCTCGAGCTCGCGGCGCAGCACCGGCACCACCTCGGTGCCCAGCAGCTCGATCTGCTCCAGGACCGTCTTCTGCGGCAGGCCAGCGTGGTCCATGAGGAACATCTGGCGCTGGTAGTCGCCGACGTGGTCGGCCATGGTCAGGTAGCGCTCCACGACCTGCTCGGGGCAGCCGACGGTCAGCGGGGTCTGTGCGGTGAAGTCCTCCATCGAGGGGCCGCCGCCGTAGACGGGGGCGTTGTCGAAGTAGGGGCGGAACTCGTTCCACGCGTCCTGGGAGTTCTTGCGCATGAACGCCTGGCCCCCGAGGCCCACGTAGGCCTGATGGGCCTTGCCGTGGCCGTAGTGCTCGTAGCGCTCGCGGTACAGCTGCACCATCTGCTTCGTGTGGCTCATGGGCCAGAAGATGTTGTTGTGCAGGAAGCCGTCGCCGTAGTACGCGGCCTGCTCGGCGATCTGCGGGGAGCGGATCGAGCCGTGCCACACGAAGGGCGCCACGCCGTCCAGCGGGCGCGGGGTGGAGGTGAACTGCTGCAGCGGGGTGCGGAACTGGCCCTCCCAGTTCACGACGTCCTCGGTCCACAGCCGGCGCAGCAGGTCGTAGTTCTCGATCGCGATCTCGATGCCCTTGCGGATGTCCTGCCCGAACCAGGGGTAGACCGGGCCGGTGTTGCCGCGGCCCATCACGAGGTCCACGCGGCCGCCGGTGAGGTGCTGCAGCATCGCGTAGTCCTCGGCGATCTTCACCGGGTCGTTGGTGGTGATCAGCGTGGTCGCGGTGGAGAGGATGATCCTCTCGGTCTGCGCGCCGAGATAGGCGAGCGTGGTGGTGGGGGAGGAGGTGACGAAGGGCGGGTTGTGGTGCTCGCCGATCGCGAAGACGTCCAGGCCCACCTGCTCGGCGAGCCTGCCCATCTCGATCATGTTCTTCAGGCGCTCGTTCTCGGTGGGCACCTTCCCGGTCATGGGATCGGGGGTGATGTCGGCGATGGTGAAGATTCCGAACTGCATGGTGTGCTCCTTGAGGTGCGTCGCGGGCGTCCGGGAGGGCAGTGGCGGGGTCCCGCCCGGACCCGCCGAGAAGATGCTACAACTTTAAACTATCTCGGGTGGGTCTGGCAAGCATGGGGGTGACTCCGGTCGCCTCGGAGCCGGCCCCGCGGACTTCGGCGAGCCCGCTATCTGCGCGTTCGCGCCCACCGGCCGACGGGCAGATGCGAGGATGGCGAGCCATGACCTCCACGAGCATCGAGACCCTGCTGGACGCGACCCGACTGGCCGCCCTCGAGACCACCGAGGGAGGGAGGATCGTGGCGAAGGTGTCAGGCCTCGACCAGAAGGGCACCTCCTACCGCGGCTCCCTCGTCGAGATCGACGGGGACCGCCTGGTGCCTCTGACTCGCGGAAGCGCCTCGGTCGGTGCCGTGGCCCTCGCCGAGGACGGCACCACCTACTTCACCGCGAAGCGCGTGGGCGAGGGCGGAGAGGAATCCGAGGACGCCCAGCTGTGGGCCCTGCCCGCCCGGGGCGAGGCGCGTGAGCTCGCGAACCGTCCCGGTGGATTCGGCGGCCTCGTCGTCGCCGGACGCCACCTGGTCACCGAGCTCGAGGTCCACTCGCACGCGGCCGACGAGGCCGAGCACGCCGAACTCACCGCGACGCGGAAGAAGGCCAAGGTCAGCGCCGCGTTCCACACCGGCTTCCCGACCCGGTACTGGGACCACGACCTCGGCCCCACCCGCCCTGTCCTCGCCATCGCCGCCCTGCCCGAGGATCTCGCCGCCGCCGAGCGCACCGCCGCGCCCTCGGCCGGCGGGGCCGACGCGGACGAGGACGCCGCCACCCAGGTCCTCCACTTCCGCCACGTCACCATGCCGCCCGGACGCCTCGAGGGCTGGGCCGCGGACCGCAGCGGCGAGCAGGCCCTCGTCGCCATGGCCGACTCCCGCGACGACCGCCTCGCCGTCACCGACCTCTACCTCCTCGACCTCGTCGGCGCCCAGCCGCCGCGACTGCTGCGCGAGGGCTCGGACGAGGTCGAGTACGGCCCCGGCGAGTTCAGCCCCTCCGGTGACCGGGTCCTCATCGGCCGCCACCGCCACTGGACGCAGACCGCCTCGCTCCACGCAGGTGTCGAGCTGCTCGACCTCGCCACCGGAGAGTCCGCCCCCGTCTGGCCGGAGCTGGACCACTGGTTCGATCCCGTCTGGCTGGACGAGAACACCCTGGTCGCCGCCTCCGACGACACCGGTCGCGGCTCTGTCTGGATCGGTGGCGTCAGCGATGCCGCGCCGCGCCGCCTCGCCGGCGGCCCCGGCCAGGACCTCGCCTTCTCCGACCTCTCGATCGCCGGCGGCGAGATCATCGCGTCCGCCTCCGGCATCAGGGTCGCCCCGCACCCGGTGCGGATCGACCGCGGCAGCGGCGCGATCGAGGAGCTGCCGAACCCGGCCGACGCGCTCGTCCAGTCGGGCACGCTCACCGAGGTCGCCGCGCAGGCCGAGGACGGCACGGAGCTGCGGGCCTGGCTGCGCATGCCCGACGGCGAGGGGCCGCACCCGCTGGTCGTCTTCGCCCACGGCGGTCCCTGGGGCTCCTGGAACGCCTGGACCTACCGCTGGAACCCCGGCCCCTTCGTCGACGCCGGCTACGCGGTGCTGCTGCCGGACCCCGCGGTCTCCACCGGCTACGGGCAGTCCATGATCGACCGCGGCCAGCACGAGCTCGGCGGCGCCCCGTTCACCGACATCATGGCGCTCACCGACCAGGCGATCGCGCGCGAGGGCATCGACGAGGCCCGCACCGCCTTCGCCGGCGGCTCCTACGGCGGGTACATGGCCAACTGGGTCGCCGGGCACGCCGGGGACCGGTTCCGCTGCATCGTCACCCACGCCTCGCTGTGGGACACCGAGTCCATGGGCCGCACCACCGACAACGCCGCCTGGCACCGGCCGATGCTCGCCCAGAACGCGCGCTACAACCCGCGCGACTTCGTGGGCGAGATCGTGACGCCGATGCTCGTCATCCACGGCGACAAGGACTACCGCGTCCCGATCGCGCAGGGCCACGCCCTCTGGCACGACCTCCACGAGTACTCGGCCACCCCGCGCGACGCGCAGGGCCGCAGCCGCCACCGCTACCTGTACTTCCCCGACGAGGGCCACTGGATCCAGGGCCGCGGCAACGCGCAGGTCTGGTACGAGACCTTCCTCGGCTTCCTCGACGAGCACGTGCGCGGGACGGAGTGGGAGCGGCCCGCGACCCTCGGTTGAGCGGGCGGCCCTGCGCGCTTGACGCCGCTTCGAACGCGTGTTCGACTACCGGGCATGCGGTGGAGTGGACAGGAGATCGGCCCGGGGTCGGAGCGGCAGACGGGCGCGCCCGCGCTGCTGGGCCTGTCGGGCCTGGTGCGCAGCGTGACCACGCCCGAGTTCCAGGGCGTCACCTTCCACGAGGTCACCGCGAAGTCCGCGCTGAACCGCGTGCCCGCCGCCAGCTCGATGCCCTTCGAGTGGACGGTGAACCCGTATCGCGGCTGCTCCCACGCCTGCGTGTACTGCTTCGCGCGCAGCACCCACCGCTATCTCGACCTCGACGCGGGAGCGGACTTCGATCAGCAGGTGATCGTGAAGGTCAACGTCGCCGAGGTGCTGCGGGCCGAGCTCGCCCGTCGTTCCTGGAACGGGGACCTCGTCGCGCTCGGCACCAACACCGACCCGTACCAGCGGGCCGAGGGCCGCTACCGGCTCATGCCCGGGATCATCGACGCGCTCGCCGAGTCGCGCACGCCGCTGTCGATCCTCACCAAGGGCACCCTGCTGCGCCGTGACCTGCCGCAGCTCGAGCAGGCCGCCCGGCGCGTCCCCGTGGACCTCTCGATGTCGATCGCGGTGTTCGACGACGAACTCCAGAAGGCCGTCGAGCCCGGCACCCCCACCACCGCGGCGCGGCTCGCGACCGTGCGCGCCGCGGCCGACGCCGGCTTCGCCGTCACCGTCTTCCTGATGCCGATCATGCCCTGGCTGACCGACGGGGACGCGCAGCTCGACGACGCCCTCGCCCGGATCGCCGAGGCGGGCGCCTCGCGCGTCGTGTTCGGGGCGCTGCATCTGCGGCCGGGGGCGAAGGAGTGGTTCCTCGAGTGGATCCAGCGCGAGCACCCGCACCTGGCCACCGGGTACCGCCGCTTCTACGGCAGCTCCTCCTACGCCCCGGCGAGCTACCGCGCCCAGCTGTCCCGGCGCCTGCGGCCCCTGCTGCGGCGTCACGGCCTGGACGCCCGGGAGGACGAGGATCAGCCGGAGCAGCGACGACTCGCCCGTGGGTCCGCACGCCGGCCCGCCTCACTGCCGCCCGCCCTCGACCCGATGCCGCAGCCGGCCCTGTTCTGACGGAGGCGCCCGTCTCGGCGCGCCCAGGCAACTCGCGCCGCTCCGCACTCGGCCGCGAAGCCCCGGCCCGCACTGTGCACTGCCACGGACCCCTCGCCGCAGCGGCGGCGCCGGCCGGCGGGTCGACTCAGGCGACGGCGTCAGGCGCGGCGGACCAGGTGTCGCAGCTGCGCAGCACGCCCCCGCTGTCCTTCCCCTGCCCCACCCACACCGCACGGGCCTCGGCGCTCGGCTCCCCGGCGGTCGCGGGCGCGGCCTGCGCATCGACCGAGGTCACGAAGCCCTCCACCCTGCCCGCGGGACGGATGCCCTCGGGCATCCGATAGACGGCCGCGGAGGCGAGGCACGAGACCTGCAGGGCGTACCGGCGCTGTGACTCCTCGGCGCGCTCCGGCTCCTCGGCCAGGGAGATCAGCAGCGTCCCGAAGTAGTCGTCCAGCGAGACGGCGCTCATCGCGAACAGCGCGTAGGAGTAGGAGAGGTGCCACATGTACAGCTGAGGCACCTCCTCCGCAGCGGTGTTCGAGAAGCCGGGGTCCCAGGCCGCGGGCCAGTACAGGGTGTTGTCCGCCTGGCACACGACGGGCGTTGCCTCGGAGAAGCGCACGGGATCGCAGGCCGAGTCCTCGGGCAGCGCGTCGACGGTGTAGACGACGACGTCGGGGCCCGTGAACTCGACGCCGGCCGCGCCGAGCGCCTCGCCCCAGCTGGACTCGAGGCAGGAGGCCCCGGCCTCGAGATAGCCGGTCAGCTCCTCCGGCGCGAGTGCGCCGCCGTCGGTGGGCGGCAGCTCGCAGCCGTCGGGGGCCTGCAGCGTCGCCTCCTGCAGCGGGTTCTCGGTGAGGACCTGCTCGAGGCCGTCGGCGGTGCCGGTGGGCTCCTGCCCCTCCTCGAGCGGCTGCCAGACGCCGGGCTCGGACTGGGCGGAGCTGCTCGAGGACTCCGCCGCGGGGGTCGGCTCGGCGTCGCGATTGCCGAGCCACACCGCGGTCAGGCCGCCGCCCACGCCCAGCAGCAGGAGCAGCGCGCAGCCGACGGCGATCGCCGGCACCAGCAGTCCGCGCCGGCGAGGACCGGTCGCGTCGATCCCCGGCGGGGCGCCGGGCGGTGCGGGGGAGGAGGCCGACGGACTCCCGTCGGCCGGCTGCGCTCCCTGCGAGGGGGAGCCCTGCGGCTGCGCGGCGGG
>NZ_KV788956.1:0-7209 GCF_001807385.1 Brachybacterium sp. HMSC06H03
CGCGTCGCGGGCTCGACGTGGTCGGCGCCCTGCTCAGCGCGGCCGCGCTCGGGCTGCTCGTCTTCGGCATCGTCGAGGCGACGACGCTCGGCTGGTGGACCGAGAAGGCGCCGCTCGCCGTCGGCGGGCGCGCGCTGCACGGCCCGTCGGGGATGTCGCTGAGCCCGCTCCTGCTCGCCGCCGGTCTGCTGCTGCTGATCGCGTTCGTGCTCTGGGAGCGGCGCCGCGGCGCGCGCGGCCAGGAGGTGCTGCTGGACCTCGACCTGTTCCGCCTGCCGGCGTTCGCGTGGGGCAACCTGACCGCCGGCGCGGTCGCGGTGGGGGAGTTCGGGCTGCTGTTCGTGCTGCCGCTGTACCTGGTGGACGTGCAGGGGCTCGGCACCATGGCCGCCGGCGGGGTGCTCGCCGCGATGGCCGGCGGCGCCTTCCTCTCCGGCACACTCGCCCGGCACCTGGCCGCCGCGATCGGCGCGCCCGGCACGGTGCTGGTGGGCCTCGGGCTCGAGGTCCTCGGCGTGGGGGTGCTCGCCGCGGTGCTCGCCCCCGGCTCGTCGGTGCTGCTGATCATCGGGAACCTCGTCGTCTACGGGCTCGGCCTGGGCCTCGCCTCCGCGCAGCTGACCTCGACCGTGCTCGCCCCGGTCCCGCCGGCGCAGTCCGGGCAGGGGTCGGCCACGCAGTCCACCGTGCGGCAGCTCGGCACGGCGCTGGGCACCGCGGTGGCGGGCGCGCTCCTGGGCGCGGGGCTCTCGGCGCGCACCGACTCCCTCCCCGGGCACGCCGCGGGATTCGGGCAGCAGCTGACGGACTCGGCCGGCTCGATCCTGCCGGCGCTGCGAGGTCAGGACATGGACCCGGCGGTCCTCGACCAGCTCGGCCTGGTCTTCACCGACGGCGCCCGGATCGCGATGGCCGGGGCGGCAGGCTTCCTGCTGCTGGGTCTGGTCGGCGCCCTCGTCGTGCGCCGGGCCGCACGCGCCGCCGCGGCCGACTGACCTCCGCAGCCGCCTTGCCCTCCCGCGCCCGGTGCCGCCTGGCCCGCCGGCGCCCGGCGCCGACGAACCGGCCCGCGGCCCTCCCAGCCCGTCCCTCTAGGATGGCGGCATGACGTCGCCGAGCACGGGACGCCGGAGGTGACCCCGGCGCGGTCCCCCCGACTGGTGCCGCTGGGCCGTCCGGTGCCCGCGGAGCCGCCGGGCTACGACCACTCCCGCGGGCACACCCCGCGCGGCCGACGGTTCGAGCTCTACGCGCTGCTGGACAACCTCTTCATCGCCGCGGGCGTGGTCGTCGCGATCTGGCTCGCGCTGCTGTACCTGGTCGAGGGCTTCTCGCTGACGCCGGTGCGGTTGCTGTACCTGCTGGGCTTCTGGATCCTGCTCACCTACATCACGCTGCCTCGACTGCACCAGCTGATGACCTGGATCTACCTGCCGGACTACTTCTTCGGCCGCACCCGCACCACCGAGGGCGTGCTCTCGGACCCGATCAACATCGCCCTGGACGGCCCCGAGCGGGACCTCCACGTGGCGCTGCGGCGGGCCGGCTGGGTGCTCGCGGAGGAGCGGACGCTCTCCTCGGCCTGGTCGATGGTGCGCTCGACGCTGCTGCGGCGCTCCTACCCGTCGGCCCCCGTCTCGGACCTGTACCTGATGGGGCGCCGCCACGACTTCACCTATCAGCAGGAGGTCGGCGGCACCACCACCAAGCGCCATCACGTGCGCTTCTGGCGGATGCCGCCCGACTTCGTGCTGCCGGGCGGGTACCGCACGGACTGGCTCGCGGCGGGCACCTACGACCGCGCCGTCGGCTTCTCCTTCTTCACCCTGCAGATCACCCACCGCATCGACGAGAACATCGACGTCGAGCGGGACTACCTCGTGGACACGGTCCGCTTCGCGGATCCGGAGGTGGGGGTCGAGGTCATCGAGGAGTTCTCCACCTCGTACCACGACCGCAACGGGCAGGGCGACCGGTTCCGCACCGACGGCGACCTGCCGGTGATCGACGTGACCGGCGCGGCCTCCCGCTCCGACGGGGCGAGCGCGATCATGCTGCCGCGACACCGCCCCACCGGCAGCTCGGTGATGAAGTCCCGCGCCCGCGCGGCGACGCAGACGGCGCTGAGCGCGACCCGCTTCGGCGGGCGCCGCACCGAGGTGGCCGACGAGCTGACCGCGCAGTGGCACGGCACGGTCGGGGACTTCCACGAGGTGCTCGCCCGCGCCGCGGACCACCACCTCCCGCCGCCCTCGGTGATCTTCACCGGCTTCCTCGCGCTGCTGCAGGCGGCGATCGTGGCGATCCAGTGGTTCACGCTCGGCTCCGGTGTCGACCTCACCGAGCGCTTCCCCGACGCGTCGCTGATCCTGCCCGAGCAGGGCACGATCTGGGGCGCCACCGCGTTCGCCGTCGCGCTGCTGCTGCTCCAGATCGGGGTGCTGCGCCGCAGCCGCTGGGCCCGCATCGCGCTGATGGCGCTGTTCACGGCCGACGCCTTCGCCCGCCTGGCCGTGGCGACCTCGATGACCGGGGACGTCGCCCACTCGCTGCTGGTGGGCGCCGGCGCCTCCGCGCTCGGCGTGATGGCGATCAGCTCCGACGCCTCCCGCCAGTGGGTCCAGACCCTGCGCCTGGACCCCCGCGAGCGCACGGCGGAGGAGGACGACGACGGGACGGTCGAGGGCGGGGACGACGACCCCGGCCGGGGCACCGACGAGGGACGGGCGACGGCGCCGACGCTGTGAGGGCAGTCACCGCAGGGTAGAGTGCGTGCACCGCCGTCCGGTCGACCGTTCCGCGTCGGGCGCCATGACGCGCCTCGCACAGGCTCCGGTGACGGCTCCTGTCCCTGTCTTCCCCGGGAGGAATCCCCATGAGCGAGTCCCGCGAGACCGCCCCGGCGAACGCCGGAGACCCCGGCGCCGTCGGCCCCGATCACGGCTCCGACCAGCCCGAGCTCAAGAAGGCGATCACGCCCAAGCTCCTGCTGCTGTTCATCGTCGGCGACATCCTCGGCACCGGCGTCTACTCGCTGACCGGCAAGGTCGCCGGCGAGGTCGGCGGCGCCGGCTGGCTGCCGATCCTCATCGCCTTCGCCGTCGCGATGGTCTCGGCCCTGTCCTACGTCGAGATGGTCACCAAGTACCCGCAGGCCGCGGGCGCCGCCCTCTACGTCCACAAGGCCTTCGGCATCCACTTCCTGACCTTCATGGTCACCTTCGCGGTGCTCTCCTCCGGCATCACCTCGGCCTCCACCAGCGCGATCTTCCTCTCGGAGAACGTGCTGAAGGCCTTCTCGCTCGAGGAGCCGCTCGGCGACTCCGCCGGAGCCGTCGCGACCACCATCGCGCTGGTGTTCCTGGCCCTGGTGGCCCTGATCAACCTGCGCGGAGTCTCCGAGTCGGTCAAGGCGAACGTGGTCCTGACCTGCATCGAGCTGACCGGTCTGGCGCTCGTGATCGTCGTCGGCTTCTTCGCCGTCGGCCAGGGCAAGGCGGACCTCTCGCGCGTGGTCCTCTTCGAGACGCAGGACGACAAGAGCATCTTCATGGCCGTGATCGGCGCGACCGCGCTCGCGTTCTTCTCGATGGTCGGCTTCGAGGACTCGGTGAACATGGCCGAGGAGACCGTCGACCCGGTCAAGAACTTCCCCCGTGCCCTCATCGCGGGCCTGTCGGTCACGGGCATGATCTACGTGCTGATCTCGATCCTCGCCGTCGCGGTGGTCCCGATCGGCCAGCTCACCGAGTCGACCACCCCGCTGCTCGAGGTGGTCAAGGAGGGCGCCCCGGCGATCCCGATCGACACGATCTTCGCGTTCATCTCGATCTTCGCGGTCGCGAACACGGTGCTGATCAACATGATGATGGCCTCCCGGCTGCTCTACGGCATGGCGAAGCAGGGCGTGCTGCCGGGCTTCCTGCGCGGCGTGCTGCAGAAGCAGCGCACCCCGTGGGCCGGCATCGTCTTCTCCACCGTGCTCGCCTTCGCGCTGGTGCTCTCGGTGCGCTACGTGCTCGCCGAGGAGACCATCTCGGCGCTCGGCGGTACCACCGCCCTGCTGCTGCTGACGGTCTTCGGCCTGGTGAACATCTCGGTGCTGGTGCTGCGCAAGGACAAGGTGGACGTGCGCCACTTCCGCACCCCGACGGTGCTGCCGATCATCGGTGCGATCACGTCCTTCGCGCTGGTCTCGCCGATCGCGCAGCCGCGGGAGAACTACGTGATCGGCGGCGGCCTGCTCGTGGTCGGGCTCTCGCTGTACGTGATCGCCTGGTTCTACAACAGCGCTGTGCGGGCACGCCGCACCCGCTTCCGCCACCCCGACGACCTCGGCAAGGACTGACTCCGTCGTCGGCCTGCCGTCCCGCCCCGTTCCCTGAGACCCGCACCCCGAGGGAGAACCCATGTCGAAGATCCTGCTGGCCTACGTCCCCAGCGCCACCAGCGAGGCCGCGTTCGCGTTCGCGGTCGAGGAGGCCGAGCGCCGCGACGCCTCGCTGCTCGTGCTCGCCTCCGAGCGCGCCCCCGACCCGCGCAAGGCGCGCGGCGTCACGGACCATCGCCCCCTGCAGGAGCGTCTGGAGGAGACAGGGCTCGCCTTCGAGCTGCGCACGGTCCCCAAGCGCGATGATCCGGCCGACGACATCCTCGACGCCGTCGAGCACGACGACGTCGATCTCGTGATCCTCGGCATCCGCAAGCGCACCCCGATCGGGAAGATCCTGCTGGGCTCGACCTCGCAGCGGGTCGCGATCGAGTCGCCCGTGCCGGTGGTGATGGTCAAGCCCGAGGGCTTCGTCGCGCCGGCGAGGTTCTGAGGAGACCCTGAGCGGGGCCCGTCGGCCCTGCTCCTCGCCCGGGAGACGGCGGCGGTGCCCCGCGCGGCACCGCCGCCGTCGGGCGTCCGGGGCAGCCGCGCCGCGACCGTCCGATTCCTCCGGGCTCGGTGGCCTCCCTTCGCCCGGTGTTCATCTGCCCGTTCCCCGCATGCCGGGAGCGACTCACCTTCGTGACGCACCGTCATCTGGTCCTGCGCATCGCGATGCGCGGGGAGACGAGTACACCAGCGAAGGACGTCATCCATGGCTCTGATCGACCTGCCCCTGCTCATGAAGGACGCGGTGCGCGGCAAGCGCTCCGCGGTGACCTGCCAGCTCAAGTGCGCCAGCCAGTGCGCCTTCGGCCAGTGCAACCACTCGGACAACCCCACCTTCCGCGACATCGCCTCCAGCGCGCTGTCCCGTCGTGCGGTGATCGGCGGCTCCACCGCGGCGCTCGCGATCGGCCTGGCCGGTACGCAGGGCGCGCTCGCCGATCCCGGGAACGGGAAGGGCAAGGGGCAGGGCAACGGCAAGGGCGGCGCCGGCCACCGTCCTCCGAACGGCACCAAGCTCACCTTCACGCCGATCGAGCCGGTCGACGCGGCCGTCGACGAGTTCACCGTGCCCCGGGGCTTCGCCTGGCACCCGATCATCCGCTGGGGCGACCCGCTGTTCGACGACGCGCCCGAGTTCGACTGGAACGCCCAGAGCGCCGAGGCGCAGAAGCGCCAGTTCGGCTACAACAACGACTACACCGAGATCCAGGAGATCCCGGGCAGCGCCGGCAAGCGCGCGGTGATGTTCGTGAACCACGAGTACACCAACGAGAACATCATGCTGCCGGCCGACACCGACGCCGAGGAGGCGATCGAGATCGGCCGCGCCGCCCACGGCCTCACCGTCGTGGAGCTCGAGCGCAAGAACAAGAACTTCCCCTACCGGTACGTGCAGGGCGCGAAGCTGAACCGTCGCATCCTGCTGGACGACGAGTTCGCGCTGACCGGCCCCGCCGCCGGCTCCGACCTGGTCAGGACCGTCGAGGACCCCGAGGGCCGCACGGTCCTGGGCACCCTCGGCAACTGCGCCGGCGGCCTCACCCCGTGGGGCACCCTCGTCTCCGGCGAGGAGAACTTCCACGGCTACTTCCGCTCCGCCGGCACCTCCGACGCGGAGAAGCGATACGGCCTGCGCGATGCCGCCACCGCCCGCGGCTGGGAGAACGCCCACGACCGCTACGACGCCCGCAACGAGGGCTACGAGAACGAGGTCAACCGCTTCGGCTACATCGTCGAGGTCGACCCCTTCGACCCCACCTCCACCCCGCGCAAGCACACCTCGCTGGGCCGCTTCAAGCACGAGGGCGCGAACATCATCATCGCCGAGGACGGCCGCGCGGTCGCCTACTCCGGCGACGACGAGAAGTTCGACTACCTGTACAAGTTCGTCTCCCGCGACCGCTACGTCGAGGGCGACCGCGAGCACAACCTGACCCTGCTGGAGAACGGCGACCTCTACGTCGCGAGGTTCACCGGCAACTCGCCCGCCGCCGAGATCGACGGCTCCGGCGAGGTCCCCGCCGACGGCGCCTTCGACGGCACCGGCGAGTGGCTTCCGCTCGTGGTCGACGGCGAGTCCCAGGTCCCTGGCTTCACCGTCGAGGAGGTCCTCGTGCACACCCGCCTCGCGGCGGACGCCGTCGGCCCCACCAAGATGGACCGCTGCGAGGACGTCGAACCCTCGCTGCACAGCCGCCGTGTGTACGTGGCCTGCACCAACAACTCCGATCGCGGCACCGCCGGGAAAGCCGCGGCCGACGAGGCCAACCCTCGCTCCCAGAACCGCGACGGCCACGTCGTGGAGATCGACGAGCAGGGCGACCAGACCTCCACCGCCTTCGCGTGGAATCTGCTGCTGGTGGCCGGCGACCCCGCGCAGGGCGATCAGACCTACTTCTCCGGCTTCCCGGTCGAGAAGGTCTCCCCGATCTCCTGCCCGGACAACCTCGCCTTCGACTCGGTGGGCAACCTGTGGATCTCCACCGACGGCGCCCCCTCCGGCATCGGCTACAACGACGGCCTGTTCCGCGTCACCCTGGAGGGCGAGGCCCGTGGCCGCGTCGAGCAGTTCCTCTCCGTCCCGATCGACGCCGAGACCTGCGGCCCGATCGTCCGCGACGAGGACCGCTCGGCGTTCGTCTCCGTGCAGCACCCGGGCGAGGACGGCGAGTTCGGCGCCCAGCGCTCCTACTTCCCGGACTATGACGGCCAGGGCCCGAAGCCCACGGTCGTGCAGGTGCTGCCGAACCGGGGCAGCGGCAAGGACTGAGCGCTCCCGCCCATCGGCGCACGATGGGCATGACGAGGGCGACCCCGCAGCAGATCTG
>NZ_KV788957.1:0-6678 GCF_001807385.1 Brachybacterium sp. HMSC06H03
CCGCCCCGATCGGGGCGGCGCCGTCGTCGTCGGGCTGCCGGAGGTGCGGAACCGCTCAGCGGCGGGAGAGCATCTCCGCGACGAGGAAGGCGAGCTCGAGGGACTGCTGATGGTTCAGCCGCGGGTCCACGAGGGTCTCGTAGCGGCGGGTGAGGCCCTCCTCGTCGATCTCCCCGGTGCCGCCCAGGACCTCGGTGACGTCGTCGCCGGTGAGCTCCATGTGCAGGCCCGCCGGGACGGTTCCGAGCTCCTGGTGCACCTCGAAGAAGCCCACGACCTCGTCGAGGATGTCCTCGAAGCGGCGGGTCTTGTAGCCGTTGGAGGAGGTGATGGTGTTGCCGTGCATCGGGTCCGTCACCCAGGCGACCTGGGCGCCGGCATCCCGCACGCCCTCGACCAGCGCCGGGAGCCGGTCACGGATCTTCCCGGCGCCCATGCGGGTGATGAAGGTGAGCCGGCCCGGCTCGCGCTCGGGGTCGAGGCGGTCGATCAGGCGCAGCGCGTCGTCGAGGGAGGCGTCGGGGCCGAGCTTCACCCCGATCGGGTTGCGCAGACGGGACATGAACTCCACGTGCGCGCCGTCGAGCTGACGGGTGCGCTCGCCGATCCACAGGAAATGGCCCGAGCAGCCATAGATCTCGCCGGTGCGGGAGTCGATGCGCGCGAGCGCCTCCTCGTAGTCCAGCAGCAGCGCCTCGTGGGAGGCGTAGAACTCCACGACCTTCAGCGCGTCGAAGTCCGCGCCGATCGCGTCCATGAAGCGCACGGCCTTGTCGATCTGCCCCGCGAGCTCCTCGTAGCGGTCGTAGCCGACGCCCGAGGAGGTGAAGCCGCGGTTCCAGGAATGGACCTCGCGGAGGTCCGCGAAGCCGCCGTTCGTGAAGGCGCGCAGGAGGTTCAGCGTGGAGGCGCTGGTGGTGTACGTCTTCCACAGGCGGCGCGGATCCGGTTTCCGGGCCTCCTCGGTGAAGGCGTACTCGTTGACCGCGTCGCCGCGATAGGTGGGCAGGGTCACGCCGTCGCGGGTCTCCTCGTCGGCGGAGCGGGGCTTGGCGAACTGTCCGGCCATCCGGCCCATCTTCACGACCGGCACGGAGGCGCCGTAGGTGAGCACGGCCGCCATCTGCAGAATGGTGCGGATCTTGTTGCGGATGCGATCCGCGGTGGAGTCCGCGAAGGTCTCGGCGCAGTCGCCGCCGGCGAGGAGGAAGGCCTCGCCGCGGGCCGCGGCGGCGACGCGCTCGCGCAGCACGTCGACCTCGCCGGCGAAGACCAGCGGCGGCGCGGCGCGCAGGTCGTCGAAGACCTGGGCGCGGGACCCCTCGTCGGGCCACACGGGCTGCTGCACGCGCGGGAGCTCGCGCCAGGCGCCGAGCGCCGCCAGGCCGTCGTCGGCCGAGGACAGCGAGAAGTCGTGGGCGCGGGCGGGGGCGTCGGGGCTGAATGGAGTCACGCCGACAGGGTAGCCAGTTCCGCACGGGTGCGTGCTCAGGGACCGATCGCCGGGCAGCGCGCGGCCCGTCGCGGGCACGGCCCAGGCCCGACGGGAGTCCGTCAGGGGCTCAGCGCCGTCGGCGCCGGGTCCCGGAGGGGTTCGAGGCGGCCTGCTCCGCGCGCAGCCTGCGCTTCACGTCGCTCGCGTACTCCGGGGCCCGCTCCTGCCCGGAGAGCGCAGCGATGCGGTCCATGACCTCGTCGGTCACGGCGCGCAGCCGTGTCGCCTCATCGGCTCCGGGATGGCGGGCGAGAACCTCCGCCGGATCGATCGGTGCCCCGACCTCCACATGGATGCGGGGTCGACGGCGCGGGAAGTACTTCCGTCCCCGCTGCGCCTCGAAGGCGCCGATCATCGCGACCGGCACGATCGGCGCCTCCGCCGCGAGGGCGAAGCGCGCCACCCCCGTCTTCCCGCGATGCAGCCGACCGTCGGGGCTCCGGGTCCCCTCGGGATAGATGCCGAGCACGTCGCCGCGGGAGAGCACCTCGAGCCCCGCCTGGATCGCCGTGCGCGCGGCCCCGCCGCCGCTGCGATCCACGGGCATCACGTGCAGCCCTCGCATCACCGCACCGGCCAGCCGCGCGATCGGCGAGCGGCCCGAGAAGATGTCGGACTTGCCCAGGAAGTGCACGCTGCGCCGCACCTGTCCGGGGAGGAACACGGTGTCGGCGTAGGTGAGATGGTTCGACGCCAGGATGACCGGCCCCTGCACGGGGATGTTCTCGTGGCCGCTGAGCGTCGGTGCCCACACGGCCCTCACCACCGCCATGACGAAGGGCTTGGCGATCTCGTACAGCACGTCGGCCCTCCTGCGGGCGCTCGAGGACGGGGCGAGGATGCCCCGGGCGGAAGCGGATGCGACGATGTCCCCATGGCGTTCAGCGAACTGTCCCGGCCGTGGCGCGCGCGGGGTCACTCTAACCCGCGCGGCGGGCTCCTCCTGTGCCACGGGTTCACCGGCTCGCCGCAGTCGATGCGTCCCTGGGCGGAGCACCACGCCGCGCTCGGCTGGGAGGTCGAGCTGCCGCTGCTGCCCGGCCACGCGCGCACAGAGCAGGACCTCGCGCGCACCAGCTGGCAGGACTGGTACGGGTGCGTGCGCGAGGCGGCGCTGGAGCTGTCCGGCGAGCTCGGGCCGATCGCAGTGGGCGGGCTGTCGATGGGCGGGAACCTCGCCCTCGCCCTCGCCGAGGACGAGGAGCTCGCCGGGGCGATCTGCGCCGTGGTCGCGGTGAACCCGGGGATGACGCTGCCGCGGATCGCGGTCGCGGCCGATCTGATCGCCCCGGTGGTGCGCACCCTGCCCGGGATCGGGTCGGACATCGCGCGCGAGGACGCCTCCGAGGAGGCGTACGAGCGGATGCCGGTGCGCGCCGTCGGCCAGCTGCGCCGGCTGTTCCGCCGCACCCGCGAGGGTCTCGGCGCCGTCCGGGCCCCGCTGTTGCTGGCGACCTCCCGCGTCGACCACACCGTCCCGCCCTCCGACAGCGACCTCGTCGCCGCCCGGGTCCGCGGGCCCGTCGAACGGCTCTCGCTCGCCCGGAGCCACCATCTGGCGCCGCTCGACCACGACGCCCCGCTGCTGTTCGAGACCTCGGCCCGGTTCCTGGACGCCCGCGTCCCCGTCCCCGAGGGGTCCCGATGAGCGGGGAGGACGGCCGCTCCCCCGAGCCCCGCGACGTCGACGCGGAGTTCGCCCGGATGCTGCGCGACGAGGGGCTCGCGCTCGGCCCCGGGAGGGCGCCGCGCGAGCCGGCCGCGCCGGAGGACGAGGACGGCCCCGGCCGCTTCGCCGCCGAGGAGGACGAGGACGGGCCGCCGACCGAGGAGACCCTGCAGGAGTCCCGCCGACGTGCCCGGGAGGCGCATCCCTCGAGGGGGCCGCGGGACGCCCCGCCGCGCGAGCTCGACGACGACGAGGTGCTCTACGGCGACTTCGACCCGCCGGACCCGGACCTCCCCCAGCCCTCCTCCGCGGTGCTGTGGTCGTGGACCGCGCTGCTCGGCGGCTTCGTGCTCCTGCTCGCCGTGACGCTCTCGGCCTCGCTGCCCTCCGTGCTCGGATGGGCCGGCGGCGCCGCGGCGCTCGGCGGGATGGTCTCGCTGCTGCTGCGGCTGCCGCGCCGCCCTCGCGACGAGGGGGACGACGGCGCCGAGGTCTGAGCCGGCCCCCGCCTGCGCGGCTGCGCTCCCCGCCTGCGCGGCTCAGCGGGCGAGGTCCGCGGCGCCGACGATCCCGGCACGGTTCCCCATGCCGGCGAGCACGAAGGGTGCCAGGGGCCGGTGCGCGCGGGCGGTGAGGCTCACGGAGTACGCCTGTCGGGCGGGATCCAGCAGCAGGTCCCCGGCGGCCGAGACCCCGCCGCCGACGACGATCACGTCGGGGTCCAGCAGCGCGGAGATCGTCGCCGCGCCGCGTCCGAGCCAGGTCCCGATCTCGGCGATGAGCTCCCGCGCGCCCGGGTCCCCCTGCTGGGCCAGTCGCGTGACGAGCGGGCCGTCGATCGCACGCCGGTCCCCGCCCGCGGCCTGCACCAGCGGACCGAGCAGCGGGTCGCCGCTCGCGGCCCGGCGCTTCGCGGCGCGCACGAGCGCGGTGCCGGCCGTGTACTGCTCGAGGCAGCCGCGCAGCCCGCACCCGCACCACTGCCCGTCGGGCACCGCGGTCATGTGGGCGACCTCGCCGGCGAAGCCCCCGCTGCCGCGCAGCAGGACGCCCTCCATCACGGCCGCGCCGCCGAGTCCTGTGCCGACGGTGAGCATCAGCATGTGGCGCGCCTCCCGAGCCGCGCCGAAGCGGAACTCCGCCCAGCCGGCGGCGTTCGCGTCGTTCTCGACGACGACCGGGAGCCCTGTGAGGCGCTCGAGCTCGTCGGCGAGGGGATGATCGCGCCAGGCCAGGTTCGCGGCGAAGGTGACGGTGCGCCGGTCCGCGCCGATGAACCCGGCCGCGCCGACGCCGATCCCGCCGACGGCGTGCTCGCCGCGCAGCTCCGCGACCGCATCGGCGACCGCGGCCTCGAGCAGCGCCGGGTCCGTCGCCGGCGTGCTGCGCGTGGTCGCGGCGATGATCTCGCCGTCCTCGTCCACGACCCCTGCCGCGATCTTCGTGCCGCCGATGTCGACTCCGATGGAGAGCATCCGTCCCTGCCTCGTTCCCCTGCGCGCCGCGCGCATCCGGTCGTCGCGCAGCTGTCGCGCTCATCGTAGTGGCGCACTGCCGTAGACTCGGCACGACCCCACCAGCGCTTCCGGCCAGGTCGTCCGGTACGCCGGTCACGTGCACCCCGCCGGATCGAAGGAGATTCGATGAAGCAGTACACCACGCCGCCCCAGCATCACAGCAGCCCCGACGAGAACGCGACGGACCTGCTGCTGGGGCGCCTCAGGACGGATCCCTCCGTGCCGATCTTCGAGCTCGCCCAGGAGGGCGGCGGCTACCGTCCGATGCGGACCGCCGACTTCGTCGAGGACGTCAAGGCGGTCGCGAAGGGGCTGATCGCCTCCGACGTCGCCCCCGGCGATGTCGTCGCGATCCTCTCCCGCACCCGCTACGAGTGGGCGCTGGCGGACTGGGCGATCTGGTGGGCCGGCGGCGTCAGCGTCCCGATCTACGAGTCCTCCTCCCCGAGCCAGATCCAGTGGATCGCCTCGGACTCCGCGGCGAAGTTCGCCCTCGTCGAGTCAACGCGCCACAAGGAGGACATGGAGTCGGTGCGCGGCGAGCTGCCGGCTCTGCAGCGCATCGGCGTGCTGGAGGACGGGATCCTCGAGGACCTCAGGCAGCGCGGCGCAGGGATCAGCGACGAGGAGCTCGAGTCCCGGCGCACCGCGCGCCGTCTCGACGACGTCGCCACCATCATCTACACCTCCGGCACGACCGGCCGTCCCAAGGGCGCCGAGCTCACGCACTCGAACTTCGTCGACACCACCCGCAGCGCGGTGACGCTGCTGGGCGAGAAGGTGCTGCCCAGCGGCTCGCGCCTGCTGATGTTCCTGCCCATGGCGCACGTCTTCGCCCGTCTGATCACGGTGCTCGCCGCGGCCTGGCCGGTCACCACGGCCTTCACCCCGGACACCAAGAACCTCCTGCCCGACCTCGCCGCCTTCAAGCCCACCTTCCTGCTCGCCGTGCCGCGCGTGTTCGAGAAGGTCTACAACGGCGCCGAGGCCAAGGCGATCGCCAGCGGCAAGGGCAGGATCTTCGGCGCCGCCGCGAAGACCGCGATCGACTACTCCACCGCGCAGGCCGACGGGAAGGTCCCGCTCACCCTCTCGCTCAAGCACAAGCTCTTCGACCGTCTCGTCTACGGCACCCTGCGCGAGGCGATGGGCGGTCAGGTCAGGTGGGCGGTCTCCGGCGGCGCTCCGCTGGGTGCGCGGCTGTCCCACTTCTTCCGCGGCATCGGCGTGACCGTGCTCGAGGGCTACGGCCTCACCGAGACCACGGCGCCGATCTGCGTGAACCTGCCCTGGGACGTCCGCCCCGGCACCGTGGGCCCGCCCCTGCCCGGCTCCTCCGTCGCGATCGACGACAGCGGGGAGCTGCTGGTCAAGGGCGTGATGGTGTTCAAGGGCTATCACAACAACCCCGAGGCCACCGCCGAGTCCCTGAAGGACGGCTGGTTCCATACCGGTGACCTCGGCTCGCTCGCCGACGACGGATCGATCACGATCACCGGACGCCGCAAGGAGGTCATCGTCACCGCGGGCGGCAAGAACGTCTCCCCGGCGCAGCTCGAGGACCAGCTGCGCTCCCACCCCCTGGTCAGCCAGTGCGTGGTGATCGGCGACCAGAAGCCCTTCGTCGCCGCGATCCTCACGCTGGACGCCGAGATGCTCCCGACCTGGCTGAAGAACAACGGCAAGCCGGAGATGAGCCTCACCCAGGCCGCGGAGGACGCGGAGATCCGCGCCGAGCTGCAGAAGGTGGTGGACCGGGCGAACGAGTCGGTCTCCCGGGCCGAGTCGATCCGCTCCTTCGTGGTCATCGACTCCGACTTCACCGAGGAGAACGGCTATCTCACGCCCTCGCTGAAGCTCAAGCGCAACGTCGTCGTGAAGGACCTCGCCCCGATCATCGAGAAGATCTACTCCGCGCCCAAGCCCCAGGGCTGAGCGCGGGCACGCTCGCCATCGGCGGCCGACGGGCCCCGGCACCTCGGAGGTGCCGGGGCCCG
>NZ_KV788958.1:0-10032 GCF_001807385.1 Brachybacterium sp. HMSC06H03
GGGCCGGCGCGGGGGCTGCAGGGCCGGCGCCGGGCTGCAGGGACGGCGACCGGCCGAGGTCAGTCGCCGACGTCGCTCCAGTCCAGGAGCACCTTGCCGGCCTTCCCCTCGTGGGCGAGGGCGAAGCCGTCCTCCCAGTCCGCGGCGGGCAGGACGTGGGTGATGGTGCGCTCGATGGCGGTGCGCAGGGTGCGGGAGGTGGAGAGCATCGCGGACATCGCGTTCCAGGTCTCGTACATCTCGCGGCCGTAGATGCCCTGGAGGGTGAGCATGCGGGTGACGACCGCGGTCCAGTCGATCTCGAACTGCCGCGAGGGCAGGCCCAGCAGCGCGATCTTCCCGCCGTGGTTCATGTTCTCGATCATCTCCTGCAGGGCGCGGGCCTGGCCGGTGATCTCCAGGCCCACGTCGAAGCCCTCGCGCATGCCGAGCCGGCGCTGGGCGTCGAGCACGCGGGTGGTGGAGACGTCCAGGACGACGTCGGCGCCGCAGTCCTCCGCCATCGCGAGGCGCTCCGGGGAGATGTCGGTGATGGTGATGTAGCGGGCGCCGGCGTGGCGGGCCACGGCCGCGGCCATCTGGCCGATCGGGCCGGCGCCGGTGATCAGCACGTCCTCGCCCACCAGCGGGAACTTCAGTGCGGTGTGGACGGCGTTGCCCAGCGGGTCGAAGGCGGCGCCGAGCTCGGGGCTGATCAGCTCCTGCCCGCCGTCGTGCTCGTGGACCCACACGTTCTCGTGCGGGACGGACACGTACTCGGCGAAGGCGCCGTCGCGCTGCACGCCGACGGAGCGGACGCGATTGCACATCTGGCGCCGTCCGGCGCGGCAGTTGCGGCAGGTCCCGCACACCACGTGCCCCTCGCCGGAGACGCGGTCGCCGACGCGCACGTCGTCGACCTGGGAGCCGACCTCGACGATCTCGCCGTAGAACTCGTGGCCGGGGGTGAAAGGGACGGTGTCGCACATCGCCTCCGCGGAGGAGTCCCAGGCGAGGATGTGCAGGTCGGTGCCGCAGATCCCGGTGCGCAGCACGCGCACCTTGACGTCCCAGGGCCCGCAGTCGGGCTCGTCGACCCTCGTCCATTCCAGGCCCGCGCCGGGCGCGACCTTGCGCAGTGCGCGCATCAGACCTCCTCGTCCTGCTCCGCGCGGGAGCTGTGCGTGGCACGTCGATCGGGCGGGACGGGGGTGGGGCCCGCGCCGGGACGGCCGACGGTCCGGGGTGTGGACCGACGCGACGAGGATACGGTGCGGGTCGGAGAGGGCGAAGCCAGCGACGGTCCGCCGCGACGGCGACCGCGACGGGCCGCGGCCGCATCGGGAACAGCGGCCCTCGAGGTCACGACGGTCCCAGCGGCCCCGCAGATGACCCCGGGCTCAGCGCCGCCAGAGCTCGCGCGGGTCGCGGCCGGGGCGGAAGCCGGCCCAGTCCGCCAGCGCCATCGCCTCGGGGAAGTTCGCGGCCAGGGCGAGCGGGGTATGGGAGTCGCTGCCGAAGCTGATCGCCTCCCCGCCCTCCTCCGCCCACCACTGCGGGATCCAGGGGCGCAGGCGGCGGGTGTTGATCTCGAGCGCGCGCCCGCTCGCGGCGATCGCGCGCATCGCCCCGCGGAGCTCCTCCTCGAGCGGGCGCGGGTCGAAGGGGCCCTCGACCCCCTCGGGCCAGTAGCGCACCGCGTAGTCGAGATGGGTGACGACCTCGTGCGGGCCCTCGCCGGCGACCTGCGCGGGCACCTCGGCGAGGTAGTCGCGGATCACCTCGAGGGCGGGACGCCGAAGGAACAGCGTGTTCGGCTCGGCGCGGTGCTCCGAGCGCGGGGGAAGCGCCCCGTCGGCGGACCGCGCTCCGTCGGCGGACTGCTCCTCGCCGGCGGGCTCCCCGTCGGCCGACGGGCGCTCGAGCGGGACCGTGTGGAGCGAGCCGATGATGCGGTCGAAGGCGGAGAGGTCGAGCTGGGCGCGGGCGGCGTCGAGCCGCAGGCCCGGCTGGCCGAACTCGAGGCCGGTGCCGATCCGCAGCTGCGGGAAGTCGGCGCGGCAGCGGTCGATCTCCTCGAGATAGCCGTCGACGTCGAAGCGCGGCACCGCGACCACGCCATCGGCCCCCACCAGGTGCCGCTCGTGGTCGGCGAAGTCCTCCAGATCCGTGAACCAGGCGTCCTCGAGGTCGAGGTGCTCGGTGAAGAACAGCGCGGGCAGCCCGATCTCCACGGCCCGCGCGCAGGTCGCTCGCATGGTGCCGCGCGCGGCGGAGTCCGGACCGCCGGTGTCCCAGGAGAACTCGCTGTGGACGTGGCTGTCGGCGGGCAGGCCGACGGGAAGGGAGGTCATGGGGCCAGGGTGCCAGAGGCCGCAGGGCTCGTCAGCGGCCGGGCCGAGGTTCGGGACCGGGCGGCGACGCGGCGCGGCGGACCGGGCGCGCCCCCGGCCAGCCGATCACGATCCCGGCCAGCAGCACCACCATCGGGAACTCGTAGAGGTGGTCGATCATCGAGTGGACGGCCAGGGCGCTCCATGCGGCGACGCCGATCAGGGCACGACCCCGCCCCCGCTGGGCGGCCAGGACCGTCCCGGCGGCCAGCATCGCCGCGAACAGGATCACGCCCACCGCGCCGAGCTCCGAGGCGACCTGGAGGACCGAGGAGTGCGCGGCGTACAGCAGCGGGTTGTACTCCGCCATGCCCGACCATTCCGAGAACGCGCCGGGCCCGCCCCCGAGGACCGGGTGCTGCGCGAACAGCGTCAGCGCGTCCCGCCACAGCGCGTGCCGCGCGCTGCTCAGCGACTGGGGTCCGGTCATCCAGGAGGGCCAGCGGCCGACGACTCCGAGCACCACTACGAGCAGGGCTGCGAGCCCGACGACGCCGAGGCCCAGGCCGACGATCGTGCGGCGGGAGAGGTGCAGGCGTCCCCAGGCGGCGAGCGCGGCGGCCAGCAGGACCACCGCGAGGGTGGCGAGGCCCGCCTTGGCGTTGGTCGCGAGGACGGCGCCGAGCACGGCGATGCAGGCCCCGATCACCTGGACGACCTGTCGGCGCCAGGCGTTCTGCGCGCGGTCCCATCCCCCGAGGGCGACGTCGCCGGGGTCCCGGGTCCGCACCATCGGCGCCCCGCGCAGGCCCCGCACCCCGGCGCCCGCGCTGCCCTCGAGGATCAGCGCGCCGAGCGCCACGAGCTGGACCCCCGCCGCGGCGAGGGCGTTCACGTAGGAGGGCACGCCCAGCAGCAGCGCCAGCGCAGGAGCGACCACGAGGAGCGACACCACCAGGGGCAGCACGCCCCGCTTCGCGACATGACCCAGCACCGCCCCTGCCACGAGCATCGGGGCGAAGGCGAGATACGGCCAGGACGTCGCGAGCACCTCGGCGGCACCGCCCTCGAGCCGGAGGCATGTCAGAGCGACGTACACCGTCCATGCCGCGGCCGCGATGAGGACGAACGTCTCCGCCGGGGGGAGCCGGGAGCTCTTCTCGGCATGCTCCTTCATCACGGTTCTCTGCACTGTGACCTCTCTCGGGCTCGGCGACGCCGGAGCTCGAGGAGCCCCTCCTGCATCAGTGGTCGGCCCGATCTACTCATCCACGGTGGGATGGGCTAGATTGAACGTGACCAGTATGTCCGATTTGAGCAGTTTGGGCCAGGGGGGATCCCCGCCCGACCGCGTACCGGGAGCGGGGAGACCCATGACGATTCAGCGCCGCTTCGCGCTCGTGCAGGAGAGATGGCGCACCGCGCTGCTGACCTCGCTGCTCGTGCTCGCAGCCGCCGCCGCGGCCATCTGGGTGCAGACCCCTGTCTACCAGGCCTCCGCGAGCGTGTTCGTGCGCACCGGCGCGTCCGGCGACGTGTTCGACCGCACGGAGGCCTCCGACTACGCGGTGCAGCGGATCACCACCTACGCCGATCTCGCCACCTCCCCGCTCGTCCTCGATCCCGTCATCGAGGCCCTCGATCTGCACACGGACGCGGACTCGCTCGCCTCCGTGCTCACGGTCCAGATCCCCGAGGACTCCCTCCTGCTCACCATCTCGGCGGAGGACACGGACCCGGAGCAGGCCGCGCGCATCGCGAACCTCGTCGCGGCGAGCCTGAGGACCGAGGTGTCCGGGCTCGAGTCCGCCTCGGGCCCCTCCCCGATCCACCTGACGACCGTCGCGCCGGCGCTCCCTCCGGAGCATCCCGCACGCCCCGACCTGCCGCTCCTGCTCGGCCTCGCCCTGCTCGCCGCGGTCGCGGCCGGGATCGCTGTCGCGCTCGTGCGCGGCACGTTCGACGATCGGGTGCGGGACGCCCAGGACCTCACCGCGCTCACCGAGCGCCCGCTGCTCGCCTCGATCCCCGAGGCCCGCTCCGGGGAGCCGCCGTTCCTGCCGCTGGAGGACGTCGCCCCGCAGGGCCGGCGCGCGGAGGCGCTCCGCGGCCTGCGCACGACGCTGCGCCACCTCGGACTCGGCACCGAGCTGCGCACCCTGCTGGTGACCTCCGCCGTGCACGGCGAGGGCGCGACCAGCACCGCGCTCGACCTCGCCTCCACCCTCGCCCGCGAGAGGCACCGGACCCTGCTGATCGATGCTGACCTGCGCGGCACGTGGACGGACCACGGCCTCGGGCTCGGTCATCGCGACGGGCTCAGCACCGCGCTGCGGGGCGGCGCGGCCTGGACGACGCTCGTCCAGCCCACGGCGCTCGAGGGCCTCTCCGTCCTCGCCGGCGGCCCCCGCCCGCAGAACCCCGGCGCGCTCCTGGACAGCTTACGGATGACGACGCTGCTGCGCGATGCCGCAGACCGCTACGACATCGTGCTGATCGACGCCCCGCCCGTCCTCGCGCTCAGCGACAGCACGACCCTCGCCCAGCAGGTGTCCGGGACGCTCCTGGTCGCCGGCAGCGGCAGGGTCCGCAGCGTCCAGCTCTCCCTGGCCCTGCGGAAGCTTCAGCTCGTCGACGCGGACGCGCTGGGGATCGTCCTGAACCGCGTCCCGCGCGGCGACCTGGAGACCTACTACGAGCTGCCCCCGGAGGCGACGACCGCCGGCGCCGTCCCCGGCTCGGCCGTGGCGGCCGGTGCGGGCCCCCGTACCGGGCGGCGTCGCCGCACCGTCACGGCGGGAACAGACCCGAAGGGAACGAGCTCCGGGAGCGCCCGGCATGCGTCCACCACAAGGAGTGAAGCGTGAAGACCATCGCCGTCGTCGGCTATTTCGGCTGGGGGAACTTCGGAGACCAGCTGTTCCTCGACACCGTCCGTCGCCGTCGGGAGGAGCTGTGGCCGGGATCCTCCGAGATCCTGGCCCTGACCACCAGGGACCTCGGCCGCCATGCGACCACGGGCCCCCTGGGCGCGCTCGTCCGCGCCGCGCACTCCCTGCGGATCCTGCGCCGCGCCGACGTGCTCGCGTACTGCGGCGGCTCCGTGTTCACCGACGTGTCCGGGGTCGACGCCCTCCGCCGACGCCTCCGCCCTGACCGTGTGCAGGCACTCGGCGTCTCGGTGGGCCCGTTCGCCGACGAGCAGGCACGACAGGACGTGAAGCAGTACCTCGGCGAGTTCGAGCGGATCGTAGTCCGGGACGACTCCTGGACCCTCCTCCAGGAGGACCTCCCCCTTCTGCCGGAGCCGGTCGACGGCCCGCCGGCGGGCATCGAGCAGGGCGGGGACCTCGCCGCGCTCAGCCCGCTGATCACCCGGGCGGCCGACGACGAGCGCTCCGGACTGGTGGTGTGCCCCTCCGCGGCCGCCGACGCCGACGTGGACCTGCTCGCCGAGCAGGTGCTCCAGGCACGCCGCGCCATGCGGCTGCGCGGGCTGCCCGCCCCGGTGCGGCTCCTGGCGTTGAACGGGCACCCCCGCAACGGGGACGAGCAGCTGGTCCGCGCACTCGCCGCGGCGCTGCGCGATCAGGGGGTCGAGTGCACGACGAGCAGCTTCCTCGAGATCGGCCTCGAGCGCACCGCGGCGATGCTCGGCTCGGCCTCCCTGGTGCTGAGCCAGCGCCTGCACGGCGCGATCGTCGCCTATCTCTCCGGAGGCAGGTTCCTGATGCTCGACCACCACGCGAAGTGCCGCGCGTTCGTCGAGGACATCTCCGGCGACGCGGCCGTCTGCGTGCCGGTGCACGCTCCGGACCTGTCCGAGGCGCTCGAGGCGGCGCTCTGCCCGGAACGGGCTCCGCTGCGGGAGCCGGAGGAGTACATCCGCCACGCGGAGCGCGTCTACCTGGGGCAGATGGCCCATGCCTGAAACGCGCACCGCCCCCGCCGAGGCGCCGCCCGCACGCTCGCCCGGCCTGTTCGCCCGCGCCGGGAGCTTCCTGCTGATCTTGGGCGGGACGATCGGCAGCGGGATCTCCCACTGGTTCATCGTCTGGCTGATCGCAGCGACCTACGGCGCCGCGGGCCTCGGCGAGTATTCCGTGGTCCTGGCCGGCGCCACCCCGCTGTTCATCTTCCTGGGACTGGGACTGCGCAACGTCTACGTCTCCCTGGCCGGCTCGCCGCGCTGGGGGACGTTCCTGCGATGGCGGGTGGGCGGACTCGCCCTCGCCTTCGCGCTCCTGGCGGTGTACTGCCTGGTCGCGGCGCCTTTCTGGGGCATCTTTCTCGGCATGGCGGTGATGAAGGTCGCGGACGGGCTGTCCGAGCTGGCTCTCGCCCGCCTCCAGCGCCAGGGGCGTTTCACGGCGCTCGGCGCGCTCACCAGCGTCGGCGCGGTCGCCACTGTCGCCGCGATCTCCGTCGCCGCCTCGCTGTCGGCGCCCATCGGCGTGCTCCTGGCGTGCGTGGGCGGCGTCTCGCTGGTGCTGGGCCTGGTCGCCCTGGTGCTCTCGCGCCCGAGCCGGTCCGTGCTCGAGGCCGAGGAGGAGGTCGGCGTGCGCCGGCTGCTCGCCGCCGCGCTTCCCATCACGGCCTCGACCGGGCTGATGAGCCTGGTCGCCTCGATCCCGGTGTGGTTCCTCGGGGCGCACACGAGCGCGCCGGAGGTCGGCCGCTTCACGGCCGCCGCCTACCTGATCGTCGCCGCGAACCTCCTCGGCGCCAGCGCGCAGACGATCTTGATCACCACCTACCGCCGCCATCTCGCCGAGGAGGGCGCAGCCTCGCTGCTGCGCTCGATGGGGCGCCACACCCTGCTCCTGGGGGCGGTCGCCGGCCCCGTGGTCGTGGCCGTCGTGCTCCTCGGCGACCCGTTCCTGCGTCTGGTCTACGGCGACGCCTTCGGGGCGAGCCCGCTGGAGCTGCTCGCCTTCGGGCTGACCGCGGCGCTGTGCATCCTCGGTTATCTCAACTCCACCGTGCTGCTGGTCCTGAACTGGTACCGCAGCCAGCTCCTCACCACGATCGCGACCCTGGTGGGCGCGGCCCTCCCGCTCGCGCTCGCCACGTTGATCGGCACCACGCAGTGGGTCCTGGTGGGGATCCTCTCCATGACCGGCGCCTATCTCGTCCGCTTCGTCACGGCACGACTCCTGCTGACCGCGCGAAGGGTGGTCTCCGATGTCCCTCACTGATCCGCACCCCGAGACCCGTCGACAGGGCGAGGAGCAGCGCGTCCCCGAGCTCTCCGTGAGTGTGGTGATCCCGCACTTCAACAGCACCGACACGATCGGGCGCGCCCTGGGATCGATCGCGGCGCAGACGCTGCTGCCGCTCGAGGTGGTCGTCGTCGACGACTGCTCGGCGCCCGAGGAGCGCGAGACGCTCCGGGCGCTGGAGACGGAGTCCCTCCCGTTCCCGGTGCGGGTGCTGGAGCAGGAGCGGAACCAGGGGCCCGCGGCGGCGAGGAACCGCGGCTGGGAGGCGGCGCGGGGCGAGTGGATCGCCTTCCTGGACAGCGACGACTCCTGGCAGCCGCGACGGCTCGAGCTGCAGGCGCGCGCACTCGCCCCCGCCACCCTGATGATCAGCACGCACTCCCTGGTCCTCCCCGAGGACGACCCCTCCCCCGTGCCGCTGCCGAGTCCCGTGCCGGCGCCGGTGCGCCTGGGGATGGGGCACCACATCGTGCGCAATCCGCACACCACCTCCTCCGTGCTCCTGCGCCGCGACCTCCCGGTGCGCTTCACCCCCGGGCGGTTCTACGCCGAGGACTACGAGGTGTGGATCCGCGTCGCCGCCCTCGGCGACGTGCTCTCGGTGCCCGCACCGCTGGCGTACTTCCACAAGGACCCCTTCGGCACCAGCGGCCTGTCCAGCAGGATCTGGAAGATGATCGCCGGCGAGCAGCGCACCTTCCTGCTGCTGCGGCGCGACGGGGTGCTCTCCCTTTCGCAGTTCCTCGCCGCGGAGGCGGTCATGGTCGCCCGTGTGGCCCGGCGCCTGGTGCTCCGCACCGTGCGGGACCTCCCACTCGGTCTGAAATCAGACATTTAGGGCGAATCTACCCAAACCGGGGCAGAGTGGGGTAGATTCAAGCCGGGGTGAGGGGCACCACCGACAGACAGCCGAGACCGGCTGGCCGGTGCGCACCCGAGATGCCCGAGCACATCGATCCGGACGAGGGGACTCCCGTGGAGCTGCAGCAGTATCTGACGATCCTGAAGGAGCGGTGGAGCACAGCCGCCATCGCGGCCGTGCTCGTGCTGGCGGTCGTCAGCACCCTCACCCTCACGCGCACCCCGACCTACACCGCCACGAACCGCGTGTTCGTGCAGACGGAGGCGGGCGGCTCGGTCTCCGAGCGGAGCAGCGGCGTGAACTTCGCCAGCCAGCAGATCATCACCTACGCCGATCTCGCGAAGACGCCGATCGTGCTCGACCCGGTGATCGAGGAGCTCGGACTGGACCTCACCGCCGACGAGCTCGCCGACCGCATCAGCACCACCATCCCCGAGGACACGCTGATCATCGACATCACCGCCTCATCGGTGGACCCGGAGGTCGCCTCGGCCATCGCGAACGCCACCTCGGAGAGCCTGCGAACGCAGGTCTCGGCCCTCGAGGCGCCGACGCAGGAGGCAGCCGCGACGGGGACCACCGAGGAGGGGCTGGAGGCCGTCCCCTCGACCGTCGAGCTCACCGAGATCTCCGCCGCCGCGACGCCGAGCTCCCCCGCGTCGCCGAACATCCCCCGCGACCTCGCCCTCGGCGTGCTGCTCACGCTGCTCGCCGGACTGGCGGCGGCCGTTGTGCGGGACTTCCTGGACAACCGGGTGCGGCGCCCTGCCGACATCGAGGCCCTGTACGACCTGCCGGTGATCGGTTCGATCCCCTCGGTCCACTCCTCGCAGAACGTGGCGCTGATCGCCGCGCAGAAGCCCAGCAGCGTGCAGGCGGAGGCCTACCGCGAGCTGCGCACCAACCTCCACTTCATGCTCACTGCCGACAGGATGAACACCCTCCTGGTGACCTCCTCGCTCTCCGGCGAGGGCAAGTCGAGCACCGCGATCAACCTCGCCCAGGTGCTCGCCCAGGCCGGGGGCCGGGTGCTCCTGGTCGACGCCGACCTGCGCCGTCCCTCTCTCGCCACGGAGCTCGGCCTCGAGCGGACCGTCGGCCTCACCACCGTGCTGATCGGCGATGTCGAGCTCGACGACGTGACCCAGCCGCTGGAGACGGCGGGGCTGGACGTCCTCACCTCGGGCCCCATCCCCCCGAACCCCAGCGAGCTGCTGGGCAGCGAGGCGATGCGCTCGCTGCTGGAGGCGGCTTCCGAGGCGTACGACTACGTGGTGGTCGACACCGCCCCTCTGCTCGCCGTGACCGATGCCGTGGCGCTCTCCCGCTTCGTCGACGGATCGCTGGTCGTCGCGCAGAGCGACAGGGTCAAGAAGCAGCAGCTCGGCGAGGCGCTCGCGAAGATGGACTCTGTCGACGCCCGGGTGCTCGGCGTGGTCGTGAACAACGCGCCGCGGGACGTCCGCGACGTCTACACCTACCTCCCCGGCGAGGAGTCTTCCGAGCCCGCGGTGAGCGTGGTGCCCGCCGAGGACCGTCCCGCGGAGGCCTGGCCCGAGGAGGCCCGCCCCTCGGAGTCGTCCGAGCACCGGAGCGAGGAGGCTCTGGGGGCCGAGGAGGCCACCGGCGACCGTCC
>NZ_KV788959.1:0-22389 GCF_001807385.1 Brachybacterium sp. HMSC06H03
CGCCCACGAGGGCGACGGCCCCGGGCTCGAGGTGGGCGCCGGTCAGGCCGCTCACGCCTCCCCGCCCGTGCCGGGGCGCGGCGCGGCGGAGACGTGCACGTGCCCGTCGAGCACCTCGACGTCGAACACCGCGATCGGCAGCTTCTCCCCGCCGCCGGAGTCGAGCACCGCGCCGGTGTCGAGGTCCCAGCTCTGCTTGTACATGGGGGAGGAGAGGGTGGGGACGAGCCGTCCCTCCGCCTCGCCCTCGACCGTGAACAGGTGGGTGCCCACCAGGCCGCGGGAGAGGATGTTCGAGCGGGAGTAGGGGTCGTGCTGCTGCACGGCGCGCACGCTCCCGTCGTCCAGCAGGAACACCGCGATCTGGGTGCCGTCCGGAAGGAGCGCCGCGGCGCCCCGCTCCGGGGTCAGCGCATCGAGCGGGCAGATCGGCACGAGGGCGTCGGCGGGGGCGGTCATCACTGGTCCTCCTGCGAGATGTGGGCGGCGCCGGCGAGGGCGTGCTCCTTCGCCGCGAGCGGGGTCGGGAAGGTGGTCTCCGGAGCGTCCTCCGGCCGGGCCGGGCGCACCTGCTCGCGCTCGAGCACGTAGCGCAGCGTCTTGTCGTGCAGGTCCGGGGCGTTGATGAAGGACACGAACTTCGCGCGCCGCTCCGGATCGTGCACCGCCTCGGCCCACTCGTCGACGTAGGTGTCAGTGTGGCGCTGCATGGCGGCCTCGAGCTCCTCGCCGATGCCGAGGGAGTCCTCCACGATCACGCGCCGCAGCTCGTCGATGCCGCCGGGGTACTCCTCGACCCAGCGCGCGGTGCGCTGGAGCTTGTCCGCCTCGCGGATGTAGAGGATGAGGAAGCGGTCGATGCAGCGCTGCAGGGTCTCGTCGTCGAGGTCCTCGACGAGCAGCTGCGCATGGGCGGGCTGGGCGCCGCCGTTCCCGCCCACGTACAGGTTCCAGCCGCGGTGCGTGGCGATCACGCCGACGTCCTTCGCCTGCGCCTCCGCGCACTCGCGGGCGCAGCCCGAGACGCCGATCTTGATCTTGTGCGGGGAGCGCAGCCCGCGATAGCGGCGCTCGAGGTGCGAGGCCATCGCGGTGGAGTCGCCCACGCCGTAGCGGCACCAGTTGGTGCCCAGGCAGCTCTTCACCATCCGCAGCGACTTGCCGTAGGCGTGGCCGGATTCGAAGCCGGCCTCGACCAGGCGCTCCCAGATCTCCGGCAGCTGTTCGAGCCGGGCCCCGAACATGCCGATCCGCTGGGCGCCGTTGACCTTCACGTACAGGCCGTAGTCCTTCGCGACCTGCGCGAAGACGAGCAGCTTCTCGGGGGTGACCTCGCCGGCGGGCATCGCGGGGATCACCGAGTAGGTGCCGTCCTTCTGGATGTTCGCCATGACGTGGTCGTTGGTGTCCTGCAGCGAGCCGAGCTGACGGCCCACCGGGCTGTGACGCTTGCCGGAGAGGGCGCCGAGCGAGGACAGGATCGAGGCGACCGTGGGGCGGCAGACCGCGCAGCCGCGGCCCGCGCCGGTGCCGTGCGCGGCGACGACCTCGGTGAAGGTCTCCTGGCCGCCCTCCTCGACGAGCCTGTACAGCTCGGCGCGGGAGTGGTCGAAGTGCTCGCACAGCGCGCGGGAGACCTCGATGCCGCTCTTGGCCAGCTCCTGGGTCAGCAGCTTCGTCAGCGACGGGACGCAGGAGCCGCACACGGTCCCGGCGGTGGTGCACTCCTTGATCGCGCCGATCGTGTGGCAGCCCTGCTCGTTCACGGCGTGGCGCACCGTGCCGGCGGAGACGTTGTTGCACGAGCAGATCACCGCGTCGTCCGGCATCTCCGCGCCCGCGAGCGCATCGCCCGCGCCCTCCGGTGCGATCACCGCGGAGGGGTCGGCGCCCAGTGCCCGCCCGGTCATCGGGCGCAGCTGCGAGTACAGCGCGATGTCGCCGACGAACACGCCGCCGAGCAGGGTCGTCGCGTCGTCGCTCATCACGAGCTTGCGGTACTGGCGGTGGACCGGGTCGACGAAGGAGACCTCGAGCGCGTCGGGGGTCATGGCGTTGACGTCGCCGAAGGCGGCGGCGTCCACGCCCACACCCTTGAGCTTCGTGCCGTCCTCGCCGCGCTGGTGGGTGCGGGTGCCGCCGAGGAACCGGTCGGCGACGACGTCGGCCATGTCGTTTCCGGGGGCGATCAGGCCCGCGCACACCCCGTCGAAGGAGGCGCACTCGCCGATCGCCCAGATGTCCGGGTCGGAGGTCTGGCAGCTCTCGCCCACCACGATGCCTCCGCGCTCGCCGACGGCGAGGCCGGCCTCGCGGCCGATCCGGTCGCGGGGGCGGATGCCGGTGGAGAAGACGACGACGTCGGCGGGCAGCTCGCTGCCGTCGGTCAGCTCCGCGGTGCCGATCGCGCCGTCCTCGGCGGGACGGAAGGCGGTCGCGCCCACGCCGGTGCGCACCTCGATGCCCTTGTCCTGGATGAGCAGCCGCAGCATCTCGCCGCCGCCGTCGTCGAGCTGGACGGCCATGAGCCGGTCCGCGAACTCGACCACGGTGGAGCGGGCGCCGAGGCCCTGCAGCGCGGCCGCGGCCTCGAGGCCGAGCACGCCGCCGCCGACGACGACGCCGCGGACCTCGCGGCCCAGCGCCTCGCCGCGCTCGGCGACCCAGGCGGCGAGGGACTCGACGTCGTCGACCGTGCGATAGCTGAAGGAGCCGGGCAGGTCCTTGCCCTCGGCGCGGGGCGCCCAGGCCCAGGAGCCGGTGGCGAGCACGAGCCGGTCGTACTCGTGGACGGTGCCGGAGGCGCAGGTGATGGTGTGCGCGGAGCGGTCCAGGCTCTCGGCGGCGTCGCCCGTGACCAGCGTGATCCGCGGGTCGGCCCAGACCCCGGTGTCCAGGGCGAGCATCTCGGCGCGGCGGTGGCCGAACCAGTCCGAGAGGTGCACGCGGTCGTAGGGATGCTGGGTCTCCTCGCCGATCACGGTGAGGGTCCAGTCGCCGGTGGGGTCCTGGGACTGCATCCGGGCCGCGAAGCGGTGCCCGGTCATGCCGCCGCCGATCACGACGATGCGGGTGCCGGGCGGCATCGGCGTCCCGGCGGCGGGGGCGAGGGGGGAATGGCCGGTGGCGTTCATGGCTGTGCGCACGGTCCTCTCTGGAGCGGGTGACCTCGTCCATACCGTAGGCAGGACCGGACGCCGTGCGCAGGACTTTCGTCGCTCCGTCGGGCGTCGGGGCGGGTCCCTCCGGGATTTCCACCGCGTCGTCACGAAGCGCGTCGCGCCCGCGCCGATGCGCCGGCTGCCCGCAGGGTCTCGCGATCCGGACAGGTGGCCCCGGCCACGCCCCGGGGCCTATGTTGGGCGCATGCAGACGATCCTTCTCGTAGTTCCCGAGCGCGGCTGACGCCCACTCGTCGCTTCGAGACGTCATCCGCGCCCCTCCCCGAGCCCCAGGCGGAGGGGCTTTTTCGTGCCCGGCCCGCGGGACGGCGCGACGGGAGGGGCGGGGAGCATGTTCCATTCACCGCCACCGCCCACCGTCCGAGACGACGAAGGAGTTCCGATGACCGGACAGCAGATGACCGGCGCGCAGGCGCTGGTCGAGTCCCTCGAGCATGCCGGGGCAGAGGTCGTCTTCGGCCTTCCCGGCGGCGCGATCCTGCCCACCTACGACCCGCTGATGGACGCGAAGAAGCTCCGTCACGTGCTGGTCCGGCACGAGCAGGGGGCCGGCCACGCCGCTTCCGGCTACGCCCACGCGACCGGCAAGGTCGGCGTGTGCCTGGCGACCTCCGGCCCGGGTGCCACCAACCTGATCACCGCGATCGCCGACGCCCAGATGGATTCGATCCCGCTGGTCGCGATCACCGGCCAGGTCGGCTCGATGTTCATCGGCACCGACGCCTTCCAGGAGGCGGACATCGTGGGCATGACGATGCCGGTGACCAAGCACAACTTCCTGGTCAAGGACGCCGCGGAGATCCCGAAGGTGATCAAGCAGGCGTTCCACATCGCCTCGACCGGCAGGCCCGGCGCGGTGCTGGTGGACGTCACCAAGGACGCCCAGCAGGACATGATGGAGTTCGTCTGGCCCGAGACCCTCGACCTGCCCGGCTACCGCCCGGAGCCGCGCCCTCACGGCAAGCAGATCCGCGAAGCGGTGCGCCTCATGCTCGAGGCGAAGCGCCCGGTGTTCCTGCTCGGCGGCGGCGTGCTGCGCGGCAGCGCCACCGACGAGGTGCGCGAGCTCGTGGACGCCTCCGGCATCCCCTTCACCACCACCCTGATGGCGCGCGGCGCCCTGCCGGACTCCCACCCGAGCCACCTCGGGATGCCCGGCATGCACGGCACCGTCGCCGCGGTCTCGGCCCTGCAGCGCGCGGACCTGCTGATCAACATCGGCGCCCGCTTCGACGACCGGGTCACCGGTCGCCTGGACTCCTTCGCGCCCGGCGCGAAGATCATCCACGCGGACATCGACCCCGCCGAGATCTCGAAGAACGTCGTCGCCGACGTCCCGATCGTCGGCCAGGCCGGGCAGATCGCCAAGGCCCTCACCGAGGAGCTCCGCGCCCGTCTGGCCGAGTCCGACCCCCGCGACTACGAGGGCTGGTGGGGCACGCTTGACATGCTGCGGGAGAACTACCCGCTGGGCTGGACCGCGACCGAGGACGGCTTCACCGCCCCGCAGAAGGTCATCTCCCGCATCGGCGCGATCTCCGGACCGGGCTCGATCTACGTCGCGGGCGTGGGCCAGCACCAGATGTGGTCGGCCCAGTTCGTCCGGTACGAGAACCCGCGCACCTGGATCAACTCCGGGGGGCTGGGCACCATGGGCTACTCGGTGCCCGCGGCGATGGGCGCCAAGGTGGGCATGCCGGAGAAGACGGTGTGGTCCATCGACGGCGACGGCTGCTTCCAGATGACCAACCAGGAGCTCGCCACCTGCGTCATCAACGACATCCCGATCAAGGTCGCCGTCATCAACAACAGCTCGCTGGGCATGGTGCGCCAGTGGCAGAACCTGTTCTACGACCAGCGCTACTCCAACACCGAGCTGAACACCGGCCACGGCTCGCGCCGCATCCCCGACTTCGTCAAGCTCGCCGACGCCTACGGCTGCGCGGGCCTGCGCTGCGAGCGGGACGAGGACATCGACGACACCATCCGCCAGGCGATGGAGATCAACGACCGCCCCGTGATCGTGGACTTCACCGTCAGCGCCGACGCGATGGTGTGGCCGATGGTGCCGGCCGGCGTCTCCAACGACGAGATCCAGATCGCCCAGGGCATGAGCCCCGAGTGGGAGAGGGACATCTGAGCATGACCACCAACCAGCAGCACGCCCCGACCGGGACCCCCGACTACGTCATGTCGCCGAACAGCCAGACCCTCTCGGTGCTGGTGGAGAACAAGCCTGGTGCGCTCACCCGCGTCACCGCCCTGTTCTCCCGTCGCGGATACAACATCTCCTCGCTCGCGGTGGGACCCACCGAGCATCCGGAGATCTCCCGCATCACGGTCGTCGTCGACGTCGAGCAGCACCGGCTCGAGCAGATCACCAAGCAGCTCAACAAGCTCGTCAACGTCCTCAAGATCGTCCAGCTCGACCCCCGCCAGACGGTCCAGCGCGAGCTGATCCTCATCAAGGTCACCGCCGACAGCTCCACCCGAACCCCGGTGCTGGAGATCGTGCAGATGTTCCGCGCGAAGGTCGTCGACGCCGCCTCGGACTCCGTGACGATCGAGGCGACCGGCACGCAGGACAAGCTCACCGCCCTCCTCGGCATGCTCGAGGAGTTCGGGATCCGCGAGATCGTGAAGTCCGGCGAGGTCGCGATCGGGCGCGGCGGTCGGGCGATCACCGACCGCGCGCTGCTGTCCTGACCCCCGCCTCACCGACCGAATAGCAAGACCGTTTCTCATATCGCAGGACGAGGGGCGATACGATCGCCTCGACGCCCGCAGCCGACCATCGAAGGAGCACAACGTGGCTGAGATCTTTTACGACGACAACGCCGATCTGTCCATCATCCAGGGCAAGAAGGTCGCGGTCGTCGGCTTCGGCTCGCAGGGCCATGCCCATGCGCTGAACCTGCGCGACAGCGGCGTCGAGGTCCGTGTGGGCCTGCGCGAGGGCTCGAAGTCCGCCGCGAAGGCCCAGGAGGAGGGCCTGACCGTCGGGACCGTCGCCGAGGTCGCCGAGTGGGCGGATCTGATCATGATCCTCACCCCCGACCAGGACCAGCGGAAGGTCTTCGCGGACTCGATCGCGCCCCACCTCTCCGCGGGCAAGGCGCTCGCCTTCGCGCACGGCTTCAACATCCGCTTCGGCTACATCGAGGTCCCCGAGGGCGTCGACGTGCTGTTGATCGCCCCGAAGGCTCCCGGCCACACCGTGCGCCGCGAGTTCGTCGCCGGCCGCGGCATCCCGGACATCGTCGCCGTGGAGCAGGACGCGAGCGGCTCCGCCTGGGACCTCGCCCTGTCCTACGCCAAGGGCATCGGCGGCACCCGCGCCGGCGTCATCAAGACCACCTTCACCGAGGAGACCGAGACCGACCTCTTCGGCGAGCAGGCCGTGCTGTGCGGCGGCATGAGCCACCTCGTCCAGGCCGGCTTCGAGACCCTCACCGACGCCGGCTACCAGCCGGAGATCGCGTACTTCGAGGTCCTGCACGAGCTCAAGCTCATCGTCGACCTCATGAACGAGGGCGGCATCGCCAAGCAGCGCTGGTCGATCTCCGACACCGCCGAGTACGGCGACTACGTCTCCGGCCCCCGCGTGGTCACCGACCAGACGAAGGCCGACATGAAGGCGATCCTCGCCGACATCCAGTCCGGCGCCTTCGCCAAGCGCTTCATCGACGACCAGGACAACGGCGCCGAGGAGTTCAAGAAGCTTCGCGCCGAGGAGGCCGAGCACCCGATCGAGAAGGTCGGCAAGGACCTGCGCAAGATGTTCTCCTGGAGCGCGCAGTCCATCGACTCGGACTACGTCGAGGGCAGCGCCGCGCGCTGACCCACCCGGTACCCACACGGCGGCGGGAGCACCCACGAGGTGCTCCCGCCGCCGTCCTTCGTGCAACAGTCTCGCATCCTGACCCGCGTTCCCGCATGCCGGACACGGGACTACGCTGTCCCCTGAAACCCGTCGCACCCGAGGGCGTGAGCGACGACCGCCATCCGTACCGGAGGAGATTCCGTGACGCGTCCTGTCGTGCTCATCGCTGAGGAGCTGTCGCCCGCCACCGTCGAGGTCCTGGGCCCCGACGTCGAGGTCCGCAGCGTGGACGGCACCGACCGTCCCGCGCTGCTCGCCGCAGTGGCGGAGGCCGATGCCCTCCTGGTCCGCTCCGCCACCCAGGTCGACGCGGAGGTGTACGCCGCGGCCCCGAAGCTTCGCGTCGTCGCCCGCGCCGGCGTGGGCCTGGACAACGTCGACGTCCCCGGTGCCACCTCCGCGGGCGTCATGGTCATCAACGCCCCGACCTCCAACATCGTCTCCGCTGCGGAGCTCGCGATCGCGCTGATCCTCGCCTCGCTGCGCAACCTCGGCCGTGCCGACTCCTCCGTGAAGGCCGGCCGCTGGGAGCGCAAGCAGCTCACGGGCGTCGAGCTGCTGGAGAAGACCGTCGGCGTGGTGGGCTTCGGCCGCATCGGCCAGCTCGTCGCCGAGCGCCTGCGCCCCTTCGGCGTGACGCTCCTGGCCTACGACCCCTACGTCAACCACGCCCGCGCCGCCGAGCTCGGCGCCCGCGTCGTCGAGCTCGACGAGCTGATGCGCGAGGCCGACGTGCTCACCGTCCACATGCCCAAGACCCCCGAGACCACGGGCCTGATCGGCGCCGAGGAGTTCGCGCTCGCGAAGCCGAACCTCCACGTCGTCAACGCCGCCCGCGGCGGCCTGATCGACGAGGAGGCGCTGTACACCGCGCTGAGCACCGGACAGATCGCCGGGGCCGGCCTGGACGTGTACTCCTCCGAGCCGCCCGCGAAGAGCGAGACCGCCGCGAAGCTGCTCGAGCTCGAGAACATCACCCTCACCCCGCACCTCGGCGCCTCCACCGCCGAGGCGCAGGAGAAGGCCGGCGTGGCGGTGGCGAAGTCCGTGCGCCTGGCGCTCGCGGGCGAGCTCGTCCCCGACGCGGTCAACGTCGCCGGCGGCGCGATCGACGACCTGGTCCGCCCGGGAGTGGCCCTGTCCGACCGGCTCGGCCAGCTCTTCACCGCCCTGGCCGGCGAGGCCCCCGAGGTGCTCGACATCGAGGTCCACGGCGAGATAGCCTCCCGCGACGTCACCGCGCTGAAGCTCTCCGCCCTGCGCGGCATGTTCCGCTCCGTGGTCACCGAGCAGGTCAGCTACGTCAACGCCCCCGTCCTCGCCGAGGAGCGCGGCATCGCCGTCAACCTCGTCACCGACGAGACCACCGAGCGCTTCCGCAACGTCATCACCCTGCGCGGCACGCTGCGCGGCGGCGACGTCGTGGCCGTCTCCGGCACGCTCAGCGGCGTGGACCAGGAGCACAAGCTCATCGACGTCTTCGGCCATGCGCTCGACGTGCCGCTGAGCGACCACCTGCTGATCCTGCGCTACTCGGACGGGCCAGGCCTGATCGGCAAGTACGGCGCCCTCCTCGGCGAGGCCGGCATCAACATCGCCGGCATGCAGGTCTCCCGCGTCCGCCGCGCCCAGGGCGCCGAGGCCCTCGTGGTCCTCGACCTCGACGAGTCCGTCTCCCGCGAGTTCGCCGAGGAGCTCGGCGCCGCCATCGATGCGCGCTCGATCCACGCCGTCGATCTCGTCTACTGATCCCACCCCCTTCTCAGGAGCAGCACCCGCCATGAGCACCACCCCCGCCCCGAGCACTCTGGACCTCGCCGTCATCGAGGGCGACGGCATCGGCAAGGAGGTCGTCCCCCAGAGCCTGCGCGCCCTCGAGGCCGCCCTCGAGCCCGCCGGCGTCGCGGTCCGCACCACGGACTACGACCTTGGGGCGGGGCGCTGGCACCGGACGGGGGAGACCCTGACCGACAAGGACATGGCGGCGCTCGCGCAGCACGACGCGATCCTGCTCGGCGCCGTCGGCGACCCCGGCGTCCCCTCCGGCGTGCTCGAGCGGGGCCTGCTGCTGAAGCTCCGCTTCGGCTTCGACCACTTCGTGAACCTGCGCCCCACCCGCCTGTTCCCGGGCGTCTCCACCCCGCTGGCGGAGCCGGGCGAGGTCGACTTCCTCGTCGTGCGCGAGGGCACCGAGGGTCCCTACGTCGGCAACGGCGGCTCCATGCGCACCGGCACCCCCCTCGAGGTCGCCACCGAGGTCTCCCTGAACACCGCCGTCGGCGTCGAGCGCGTGGTCCGCTACGCCTTCGAGCAGGCCGAGGCCCGTCGGAAGAAGCTCACCCTCGTCCACAAGCACAACGTGCTCGTCCACGCCGGGCACCTGTGGCGCCGCATCGTCGAGGAGGTCGGCGCCGAGCACCCCGGCGTCGAGGTCGACTACGCCCACGTCGACGCGATGATGATCTACCTGGTCCAGGACCCCTCCCGCTTCGACGTCATCGTCACCGACAACCTCTTCGGCGACATCGTCACCGATCTCGCCGGCGCCATCGGCGGCGGCATCGGCCTCGCGGCGAGCGGGAACGTCAACCCCACCGGCGCCTTCCCCTCGATGTTCGAGCCCGTGCACGGCTCCGCCCCCGACATCGCCGGCCAGGACGAGGCCGACCCCACCGCGACCGTGCTCTCGGTCGCGCTGCTGCTGGACCACCTCGGCCATATCGAGCCCGCCGCCGCGGTCCGCGCCGCGGTCGAGAACGACCTGGCCGCCCGCGCGGCGGATGCGTCGCTCGCCTCCCGCGGCACCGCCCGCATCGGCGACGACCTCGTCGCCGCGATCACCGGGCGCTGAGAGCCCGCACCTGACACACTGACCCTGCCGAACCCCGCCGAGGAGATCCCCGTGAGCGCACTCGCCTTCCCCCAGACCAGCACCACCCGTCGCGTGGGCGTCGACGAGCGCGCCAGCATCCTCGCCGCCCCCGGCTTCGGCCAGCACTACACCGACTTCATGGCCCGCGCCCGCTGGACCGCCGAGGGCGGCTGGGGCCAGGACGAGGTCCTGCCCTACGGCCCGCTCGAGCTCTCGCCCGCCTCCGCCGTCCTGCACTACGGCCAGGAGATCTTCGAGGGCCTCAAGGCGTTCCGCCACGCCGACGGCTCGGTGTGGACCTTCCGTCCCGAGGCGAACGCCGAGCGCATGCGGCGCTCCGCCCGGCGCCTTGCCCTGCCCGAGCTGCCGGTCGAGGACTTCCTGACCTCGCTGAAGGCCGTCGTCGCGGCCGACGAGCCGTGGGTGCCCGAGGCGACCAGCGAGGAGTCCCTCTACCTGCGACCCTTCATGTTCGCCAGCGAGGAGTTCCTCGGGGTGCGGGCCGCGCACACCGTGGACTACTACGTCATCGCCTCCCCGGCCGGTCCCTACTTCCCCCGCGGCGTCCAGCCGCTGGTCGTGTGGATCACCGACGAGTACGCCCGCGCCGGCGCCGGCGGCACCGGCGCCGCGAAGTGCGGCGGCAACTACGCCTCCTCACTGCTGGGCAAGCGGGAGGCTGCGGAGAACGGCGCCGACGAGGTGCTCTTCCTCGACTCCGAGACCCACACCTCGATCGACGAGCTCTCCGGCATGAACGTCGTCGCTATCACGAAGGACGGCCGCCTGCTCACCCCGTCGCTGACCGGCTCGATCCTCGAGGGCGTCACCCGCCTGTCGATCCTGCGCCTCGCGGAGGACCGCGGCCTCGAGGTCCACGAGCAGAAGCTCGTGATGAGCGAGGTCGAGCAGCAGCTCGAGTCCGGCGAGATCACCGAGATGTTCGCCTGCGGCACCGCCGCCGTCATCAACCCCATCGGCGAGTTCCGCTCGAGGAAGGGCTCCTGGACCGTCGGCGACGGCGGCTCGGGCGAGGTCACCCTGGCGCTGCGCAAGGAGCTCACCGACATCCAGTACGGCCGGATCCCGGACCGTCACGGCTGGCTGACCCGGCTGGTGTGAGCGGGACATGACCACTCCCACGATCGAGGCCTTCCACCTCTACGACACCACCCTGCGCGACGGCTCCCAGCAGGAGGGGCTCACCCTCTCGGTGCCCGACAAGCTCGCCGTCGCCCGCCATCTCGACGACCTCGGCGTGACCTACATCGAGGGCGGCTGGCCGGGCGCCGTCCCGCGGGACACGGAGTTCTTCGCACGAGCGGCGACCGAGCTCGAGCTGTCCACGGCGCGTCTGGCCGCCTTCGGCGCGACCCGCAAGGCGGGCGTCGACGTCACCGAGGACCAGCAGGTGCGCGCGCTCGTCGACTCCGGTGCGCCGACGATCACCCTGGTCGCGAAGTCCGATCTCCGCCACGTCACCGGTGCGCTGCGCACCACCGCCGAGGAGAACCTCGCGATGGTCCGCGACACGGTCGCGCATCTGGTCGGCCTCGGACGCGAGGTGTTCGTCGACGCGGAGCACTTCTTCGACGGGTTCCTCCACGACCCCGACTACACGACCTCCGTGCTGGTGGCCGCGCACGAGGCCGGCGCCGCGGTGCTGGTGCTGTGCGACACCAACGGTGGCATGCTCCCGCACCAGGTCACCGAGATCATCGAGGACCTGCGCTCCCGTCTCGGGCCGGCCGGTGCGGGCGCGGCCCGGCTCGGCGCCCACACCCACAACGACACCGGCTGCGCGGTCGCGAACGCGATCAGCGCCGTCCGGGCGGGGATCACCCACGTCCAGGGCTGCGTGAACGGCTACGGGGAGCGCACCGGCAACGCCGACCTGATCACGCTCCTGGCCGACCTCCAGCTGAAGATGGGCATGGACCTGGTGCCCGAGGAGACCCTCGCCGAGGCCACCCGGATCTCCCACGCGATCGGCGAGATCGTGAACATGCCCCTCAGCCCGCGCGCCCCCTACGTCGGGGCGAGCGCCTTCGCGCACAAGGCCGGGCTGCACGCGAGCGCGATCCGGGTGGACCCGGACCTGTACCAGCACACCGATCCCGGCGCCGTCGGCAACGACATGCGCATGATCATCTCCGACATGGCCGGCCGCGCCTCGATCGAGCTCAAGGGCCGCGAGCTCGGCTTCGAGCTCGCCGACGAGCCGGAGCTCCTCTCGCGCCTCGCCCGGACCGTGAAGCAGCGCGAGGCGGAGGGCTACTCCTACGAGGCGGCCGACGCCTCCTTCGAGCTGCTCCTGCTGGACGAGCTCGGCCGCGTGCCGAGCTACTCCTCGGTCGAGTCCTGGCGGGCCACCTCCCAGCTGGGCCGCGACGGGACGCTCGAGACCGAGGCGACCGTGAAGCTGCGGGCCGACGGCGGGGGAGAGCGGGAGCGGAGGGTCGCGATCGCCGAGGGCAACGGCCCCGTCAACGCCCTGGACCTCGCCCTGCGCGAGGCGCTGCGGGAGCGGCACCCGGAGGTCGACGAGTTCGAGCTGCGGGACTTCAAGGTCCGGATCCTCGACTCCCAGCACGGCACCGACGCGACCACGCGGGTGCTCGTGCGCACCTCGGGCCGGGGCCTGGAGTTCCAGACCGTGGGCGTGGGCCCGAACGTCATCGAGGCCTCCTGGGAGGCGGTCTTCGACGCGTACACCTACGGGCTCTACAAGTCCGGTGTTCCAGGGGCCTTCCGCGCCGGGGAGCGCTAGTGTGACCCCATGACGACCTACGTGCTCACCGCCATCGGGGACGACCGACCGGGCCTCGTCGCCGCCCTCGCCGCCGCCGTCGACGAGTACGGCGGCAGCTGGGTGGACAGCCAGCTCGCGCTGCTCGCCGGGAAGTTCGCCGGCATCGTGCAGGTGGATCTCCCCGACGAGTCGGTCCAGGACTTCCTCTCCGCGCTCGAGGGCCTCGAGGCCGAGGTCGGGCTCGCGGTGGAGGCCGCCGTCGCCGAGCAGACCGCTCCGCCCGGTCCCGCCCGCGCCCTCCGCCTGCACCTGCTGGGCCAGGACCGCACCGGCATGGTCCGCGAGGTCACCATGGCGCTGCGCTCGCAGGGCGCGACCATCGACGGACTGCGCTCCTGGACCCGTGAGGCGCCCGAGGGCGGCGGCGTGCTCTTCGAGGCCGAGGCCGAGCTGCGCCTCCCGGCAGAGTCCGACGAGGCGGACGTGCGCGAGGCGCTCGAGACGATCGCTGCGGAGCTGATGGTGGACCTGGAGCTCGACGCCCCGGAATGAGCCCGTGAGGACTCAGCGACGACGAATTCCGTAACTCTCGGGTCGCGGAATTCGGAGCACTCCGGGCGGTGGCTTACTGGATATCCCGGGAAAAGTTTCTTCCGGGACGGAAGTCCTCTAGTGTGGCTCGAGGGGCCGAGGATGCTGACGACGTACAGTTCCCTCTGCGGGGCGTCGTCGAGCAGTGCTCGACCCTCCTGCCCGCATCGTCCGAGGAGTCACTCGATGACCGGATCCCCGTCCTCCGCCGCCGCGACCATCACCGCCGAGGATTCCGTCCCGCCCGGAGCCTGGAGAGCTCTCCTGCTGGTCACCCTCGGTTTCGGAGTGAACTTCTGGGCTTGGGCGCTGCTCAGCCCGCTGGGCCCGGTCTACGTCGAGCAGGGGCTCGCGCGGGACGCCTCGCTGATCGTGGCGCTGCCGGTCCTGGTCGGTTCCCTGGGCCGGATCGTGATGGGTGGCCTGACCGACCGGTTCGGCGGGCACCTCATGTTCCCGCTGGTGTCCCTGCTGACCGTGGTCCCGGTGCTGTTCCTCGGCCTCGTCGGCCAGTATTCCTATTCCACGTTGCTGCTCGGCGGATTCTTCCTCGGCATCGCGGGTACCACCTTCGCGATCGGCGTCCCCTTCGTGAACTCGTGGTTCCCGCCCGCCAAGCGGGGCATGGCCACGGGTCTGTACGGGGTGGGCATGGGCGGCACCGCCATCAGCGCCTTCACCACGGTGCCGCTCGTGGAGGCGGCCGGCAGCGCCGCCCCCTTCGTCGTCACCGCGATCGCGCTGGTCCTCTACGCCGTGATCGCCTGGCTGCTCATGCACGACGCCCCCACCTGGAAGCCCTCGGGCAAGAGCATGCTCGCCCAGACGCTGCTCGCCATGCGGCAGAAGGTCACCTGGCAGGCCTGCTATCTGTACGCGCTCTCCTTCGGCGGCTACGTCGCCTTCTCCGTCTTCCTGCCCACGATGCTGAAGAACTGGTACGGCCTGACCACGGCCGGCGCCTCCTTCCGCATGGCCGGCTTCGTCATCGTCGCAGTGATCATGCGCCCGCTCGGCGGCACCCTCTCGGACCGGATCGGCGCCGTGCGCACGTTGCTGATCTCCTACGTGGCCGTGGCCCTCGCCGCGCTCATGCTCGCCTTCCAGCCCGCGCTGATGCCGCTGGGCACGATCGCCTTCATCGTCATGGCCGCCGGCCTCGGCCTCGGCTCCGGCGCGGTCTTCGCCCTGGTCGCGCAGGCCGCCGACCCGTCCGTCGTCGGCTCCGTCACCGGGTTCGTCGGCGCAGCCGGCGGCCTCGGCGGCTTCGTCCCGCCGCTGGTGATGGCCGCGATCCACGCCGCCCGCGGCAGCTACTCCCTCGGGATCGTCCTGCTGCTGATCGCCACCCTCGGCGCTGTCGTCGTCACCCTCTTCGTCGGCCGCGGCGCCCGCCGGGCCGCCGCCACCGCCTGATCCTTCACTGCTGACCCGTCCCCGCCCAGGAGGAGCTTTCCCATGACCATCCAGGACCGCCAGGACCCCGCTGAGCCGGGTATGGACTCACCGGCGTTCGACGCGCTGATCGGGGCGCGGAGGATGTTCAGCCGCTCCGAGCGGATCAGCGAGGACAACCGCGAGACCCATCGCGTCGGCGGCCGCGGCGGCGACTCCTTCTACCGCGAGCGCTGGAGCCACGACAAGGTGGTCCGCTCCACCCACGGCGTGAACTGCACCGGCTCCTGCTCCTGGAAGGTGTACGTCAAGGACGGCGTGATCACCTGGGAGTCGCAGGAGACGGACTACCCCTCCGCCGGCCCCGACAAGCCCGAGTACGAGCCGCGCGGCTGCCCCCGCGGCGCCTCCTTCTCCTGGTACACCTACTCGCCCACGCGCGTGCGCTACCCCTACGTGCGCTCCGAGCTGCTGCGCCTGTTCCGCGAGGAGAAGGCGAAGGTGCCCGGCGGCGACCCCGTCGAGGCGTGGAAGGCGATCGTCTCCGACCCGGAGAAGGCCATGCGCTACAAGCGCGCCCGCGGCAAGGGCGGCCTGGTGCGCGCGAGCTGGGAGGAGGCCGAGGAGCTGGTCGCCGCCGCCTACGTCCACACCGTGAAGGAGTTCGGCCCCGACCGCGCCACCGGCTTCTCGCCGATCCCCGCGATGAGCCAGGTCTCCTTCTCCTCCGGCGCCCGCTTCCACCAGCTCATCGGCGGCTCGATGCTGTCCTTCTACGACTGGTACGCGGACCTCCCGCCCGCCTCCCCGCAGGTCTTCGGCGACCAGACCGACGTGCCCGAGTCCGGGGACTGGTGGGACGCGGCCTACCTGATCATGTGGGGCTCGAACGTCCCGCTGACCCGCACCCCGGACGCGCACTGGATGGCCGAGGCCCGCTACCGCGGCCAGAAGGTCATCTCCGTCGCCCCCGACTACGCCGAGAGCGTCAAGTTCGCCGACGAGTGGCTCGCCCCGCACCCCGGCACCGACGCCGCGCTCGCCATGGCGATGGGCCACACGATCCTGCGCGAGTTCTACGTCGAGAAGCAGGTGCCCTATTTCGAGGACTACTCCACCCAGTACACCGACCTGCCCTTCCTGGTGCAGCTCGAGCGGCGCGAGGACGGGAAGCTCGTGCCCGGCAAGTTCCTCGTCGCGAGCGAGGCGGGGGAGCACCGCACCGCCGAGGCCGCGACCGAGCACGCCGACTTCAAGCCCATGATGTTCGACCGCGCGAGCGGCGGGATCGTCGTCCCGAACGGCACCCTCGGCCACCGCTACAGCGCCGACGGGGACGGACGCTGGAACCTCGAGCTCGACGACCTCGACCCGGCCCTGTCGCTGCTGGGCCACCATGAGGACGTCGCCGAGGTGCTGCTGCCCCGCTTCGACACGGCCGGGCAGGGCGGCCGCGGCGACGTCGCGCGCGGCGTGCCCGTGCGCGAGATCGACGGCCGGATCGTCACCACCGTCTTCGACCTGCTGCTGGCCGAGTACGGGGTGGGCCGCGAGGGCCTGCCGGGGCAGTGGGCGCGCGGCCTCGACGACGCCGAGGCGCTCTACACCCCCGCCTGGCAGGAGACCATCACCGGCGTGCCGGGCGTGGCCGCGGCGCGCATCGCCCGCGAGTTCGCGCAGAACGCGATCGACTCCGGCGGCCGCTCGATGATCATCATGGGCGCCGGCACCAACCACTGGTTCCACTCCGACACCATCTACCGCTCCTTCCTCACCCTGACCAACCTCTGCGGCACCCAGGGCGTCAACGGCGGCGGCTGGGCCCACTACGTCGGCCAGGAGAAGGTCCGCCCGATCACCGGCTGGCTCCACCTCGCCAACGCCCTGGACTGGACGCGGCCCCCGCGCCAGATGACCCAGACCACCTACTGGTACATGCACACCGACCAGTGGCGCTACGACCGCTTCGGCGCCGACACCCTCGCCGCCACCACCGGCGCGGGCCGCTTCGCGGGCACCACCACGGCCGACGCCGTCGCCCTCTCGCAGCGACTGGGCTGGCAGCCCTTCTACCCCCAGTTCGACATCTCCTCCCTCGACGTCGCCGACCGCGCCGCCGCCGCGGGCGAGGAGACGATCCCGTATCTCGTCGACCAGCTGAAGCAGGGCGGGATCAACTTCGCCGCGGAGGATCCGGACGCCCCGCAGAACCACCCGAAGATCTGGTCGATCTGGCGGGCGAACACGCTGGGCTCCTCCGCCAAGGGCGACCAGTACTTCTTCCGCCACCTGCTCGGCGTCGACTCCGCCGCCACGGAGGAGGAGACCCCGGAGCACCTGCGTCCCCGGGACGTGCGCTGGCGGGAGGAGGCGCCGATCGGGAAGGTCGACCTGATGCTCGCCCTCGACTTCCGCATGACCAGCCACACGCTCCACTCCGACGTGGTGCTGCCGGCGGCGACCTGGTACGAGAAGCACGACCTGTCCACCACGGACATGCACCCCTTCGTCCATTCCTTCAACCCCGCCATCTCGAACCCGTGGGAGTCCCGCACCGACTGGGAGACCTGGGCCGGGATCGCGCGGCGCTTCAGCGAGCTGGCCCAGACGCACCTGGGGACCCGCAAGGACGTCGTCGCCTTCCCGCTCCAGCACGACACCCCCGGCGAGCTCGCCACCCCGCACGGCCGGGTCCGCGACTGGAAGAAGGGGGAGTGCGAGCCGGTCCCGGGCCTGACCATGCCCACCCTCGTGGAGGTCGAGCGGGACTACACGCAGATCCACGCGAAGTTCACCTCCATCGGGCCGCTGCTCGAGAAGCTCGGGATGACCACCAAGGGCATCACCTACGACGTGAAGGAGTACGTCGCCGAGCTCGGCAGCCTGAACGGCGTCCACCGCACCGGTCCTGCCGCGGGCCGGCCGAAGCTCGAGACGGACCTGCAGGCCTGCGAGTTCATCCTGGGCCTGTCCGGCACCACCAACGGGCACATGGCCACCGAGGGGTTCAAGACCCTCGAGAAGCGCACCGGCACGCAGCTGCACGACCTCGCCGCCGAGCACGAGGGCAAGCGCATCCACTTCGCCGACACGAAGGCCGCGCCGGTCCCCGTGATCACGAGCCCGGAGTGGTCCGGCTCCGAGTCCGGCGGGCGCCGCTACAGCCCCTTCACCATCAACGTCGAGCGGAAGAAGCCCTGGCACACCCTCACCGGGCGCCAGCACTACTACCTCGACCACGACTGGATGCTCGAGATGGGGGAGGCGCTGCCCGTGTTCCGGCCCCCGCTGGACATGACAGCCCTGTTCGGGGAGCGAGCGCTCGGGGAGAAGGACGAGGCGGGCACCTCGATCTCGGTGCGCTACCTGACCCCGCACAACAAGTGGGCGATCCACTCGATGTACATGGAGAACTTCTTCATGATGAACCTCTCCCGCGGCGGCCAGACCATCTGGATGAGCGTCGAGGACGCGGAGGCAGTCGGCATCACCGACAACGACTGGATCGAGGCCACCAACCGCAACGGCGTCGTCGCCGCCCGGGCCGTGGTCTCCCACCGCATGCCGAAGGGCACCGCCTTCATGCACCACGCCCAGGACCGCACCGTGAACGTGCCGCTGACCGAGCGGGACGGCATGCGCGGCGGCATCCACAACTCGCTGACCCGCATCATGCTCAAGCCCTCCCACCTCATCGGGGGCTACGGCCAGCTGTCCTACGCCTTCAACTACTACGGCCCGACGGGCAACCAGCGCGACGAGGTCACGATGATCCACAAGCGCACCGCCCCCGTCGAGTACTGAGCACCGAGAGAACGAGGAGAGACGACATGCGCGTCATGGCCCAGATGTCGATGGTGATGAACCTCGACAAGTGCATCGGCTGCCACACCTGCTCGGTGACCTGCAAGCAGGCGTGGACGAACCGCTCCGGCACGGAGTACATCTGGTTCAACAACGTCGAGACCCGGCCCGGGCAGGGCTACCCCCGCGGCTACGAGGACCAGGAGAAGTGGAAGGGCGGCTGGGAGCTGACCTCCTCCGGGCGCCTCACCCCGAAGGCGGGGGGCCGGCTGAAGAAGCTCCTGCAGCTCTTCTCCAACCCGCGCCTGCCCGGCATCGAGGACTACTACGAGCCCTGGACGTACGAGTACGACAACCTGCTCAACGCCCCCGCGCAGCAGGAGAACATCCCCACCGCGCCCCCGAAGTCGCTGATCACGGGGGAGCGCACCCAGATCCAGTGGTCGGGCAACTGGGACGACGACCTCGGAGGCACCTACCTCCACAAGGACAAGGACCCGATGCTCAAGGGCATCGAGGACAAGGTGCAGTTCGAATTCGACCAGACCTTCATGTTCTACCTGCCCCGCATCTGCGAGCACTGCCTGAACCCCACCTGCGTGGCCTCCTGCCCCTCCGGCGCGATCTACAAGCGCGAGGAGGACGGGATCGTGCTGGTGGACCAGGACGGCTGCCGCGGCTGGCGGATGTGCATCACCGGCTGCCCGTACAAGAAGATCTACTTCAACCACCGCACCGGCAAGGCCGAGAAGTGCACGTTCTGCTACCCCCGCATCGAGCAGGGGGAGCCGACGGTGTGCGCGGAGACCTGCGTCGGCCGTCTGCGCTACATCGGCCTGGTCCTCTACGACGCCGACCGCGTCACCGAGGCCGGCTCCACCCGGGACGAGAAGGAGCTCTACCGCGCCCAGCGCGACATCATCCTCGACCCGCACGACCCCGAGGTGATCGCCGGCGCGAAGGCCGCCGGGATCCCGCACGACTGGCTGCTGGCCGCGCAGAGATCCCCGACCTACAAGCTCATCAAGGACTACGAGGTCGCGCTGCCGCTGCACCCCGAGTACCGCACGATGCCGATGGTCTGGTACATCCCGCCGCTCTCGCCCGTGGTCGACGTCGTCCGCGACACCGGCTACGACGCGGAGGACGCCGAGAACCTCTTCGCCGCGATCGACGCGCTGCGCATCCCGGTGGAGTACCTCGCGAACCTCTTCACCGCCGGGGACGTCCCCACCGTGGAACGGGTGCTGTACCGGATGGCGGCGATGCGCTCCTACATGCGCGACATCAACCTCGGCAGGGAGCCGAAGGAGGGGATCGCCAACGCCGTCGGGATGGACGGCGAGACGATGCAGGAGATGTACCGCCTGCTCGCGATCGCGAAGTACGAGGACCGCTATGTCATCCCCGTCGGCCATCACGAGTCCGCGCACGACCTGGAGGGCGTGGGCACCGACTGCCCGCTGAACGCCCCCGGCGGACCGGGCATGAGCATGTCCCTGCCGGAGGAGTCGCTGGGCATGTCCGGCCCCGGCTACGCCACCAAGCGCCAGCAGAACGGGCCCGAGCGCCCCGAGGGCGTGCGCATCAACCTGCTGAACTGGGACGGCCGCGGCCGCCCCGACGGGCTCTTCCCCGAGCCGGCGACGGGAGGTGCCTGATGGGCGCCCTCGCCCGCCTGCTCGGCAGGCGCTCGGCCGACGGCGCGTCCGCGGCGGACGGCGGGGGGACGGGCGCCGCGACCCTCGCCCCGAAGCGGGTGCGCTCGCCGAAGGACCTGCTGCACGCCTCCGGCCTCACGACCCCGCAGCTGCGCACCACCTGGCTCGCGGTCTCCTGGCTGCTGACCTATCCCGACGAGGCGACCCTCTCGCGGATCGGGCAGGTGGCCGAGCTCGTGGAGGCCCTGCCCGAGCCGGGCCGCACCCAGCTGCGCAGCACTCTCCACGCCCTGCAGGAGGCGGATCCCGTCCTCGTCCAGGAGCGGTACGTCGACACCTTCGACACCCGCCGACGGGGCTGCCTGCACCTGACCTACTTCAGCCACGGCGACACCCGCCGCCGCGGGATGGCGCTGCTGCGCATCAAGCAGGACTTCCGCGCCGCGGGGGTCGAGGTCGGCGAGCAGGAGCTGCCCGACCATCTGCCGCTCGTGCTGGAGTTCGCCGCGGGCCACGACCCGGAGCGCGGCGCGAAGATCCTGCGCGGCAACCGCCCGGGCGTGGAGCTGCTGCGCCTCCACCTGGAGGAGATCTCCTCGCCCTGGCACGGCGCGCTGCTCGCCCTGTGCGGGACGCTGCCGCCGCTGGACGCCGACGACCGCGCCGCCGTGCTCCGCCTGGCCGAGGAGGGCCCCGAGGAGGAGACCGTGGGTCTGGACGGCTACGGCCTCGACGCCGACGCCGGGGCGCTGGCCGGTCAGACCTTCGCCGCGAACGGCTGCGACTCCCGGGCCACCGCCCCCGGACCCGTCCCGCTGGACCTGCTGAGAGGACGCCCCTCATGAACGACACCTCGACCCTCGACCTGCTGCTGTGGGTGGTGCTGCCCTACATGGTGCTGGCCGTCTTCGTGCTGGGGCACGTGTGGCGATTCCGCGCCGACCGCTTCGGCTGGACCACCCGCTCCAGCCAGATCTACGAGTCGAAGCTGCTCTCGATCGGCTCGCCGATGTTCCACTACGGGATCATCGTGATCTTCGTCGGTCACGTGGTGGGGCTCGGGATCCCGAAGTCCTGGACCCGCTTCTTCGGCATCTCCGACCACGTCTACCACCTCATGGCGGCCACGATCGGGCTCGCCGCCGCAGTCGCGTGCGTGGGCGGGCTCCTGATCCTGATCTACCGTCGACGCACGAACACGCGCGTCTTCGGCGCGACCACCGTCGGCGACAAGATCATGTACCTGCTGCTCTCGTTCGTGATCGCCTTCGGCGTGCTCGCCACGCTCGTGCACACGACCTTCGGCGACTACGACTACCGCGAGGGCGTCTCGATCTGGTTCCGTCAGTTCTGGAGCCTGCAGCCCTCGGCGGAGCTGATGGGCCAGGCACCGATCTTCTTCCAGCTCCACGTGCTCAGCGCCCTGCTGCTGTTCGCGGTCTGGCCGTTCACCCGCCTCGTGCACGTCTTCGCGGCACCGGTCGGCTACCTGACCCGTCCCTACATCGTCTACCGGAGCAAGGACCCGCGCCGCGAGTCCGAGCGCCGCGGCTGGGAGAAGGTGGACTTCTGATGGCGGCGAGAGAACCGGTGACGCTGCAGAGCGACTGGGAGACGACGCTGCTGCCGTGGATGCGGGACATCGCCGCGCACCTCGAGGTGGGCGGTGTGGACCTCGACGTGGACCGGGTCCACGTGATGACGGGAGTGGTCGCCGACGGCGTGCAGCGCTCGATGGCGCCGATCTCCGCCTTCCTCGTCGGTGCCGCGGTCGCGCGCGGCGCCGGGCTAGAGGAGGCCTGCGCGGCGGTCGAGTCGCTCACCCGGGAGAGGGCGGGGCAGTCCCGGCCCGGATGACACGCATGTCACCTCTTGTGATTGCGTTCACAGACGGTAGTCTGGTACCTGCGGGCTCCCCCATCCAGCCGCCCCCGTCACCACCGAGAGGACCTGTCCGGTGATCAGCTTCCGTCCTTCGCAGTCCGAGAACACCCTTCACGCCGGCCGTGCGGCGAGGTTCGCCGCCGGCCTCATGCTCGCCGGCGCGCTCGGCGTCGCCGGTGCCGGCGCCGCCGGCGCGATCGAGGCCAATCCGCAGAAGATCGAGGCCAACCCCCAGGCCGCGGTCTCCGTGCAGAAGATCGAGACCAACCCGCAGAAGCGGATCGAGGCGAACCCGCAGTACTGATCGACCCCGCTGCAGGTCGCTGCTGACGACGACGGCCGATGCCCCGCACGGGGCATCGGCC
>NZ_KV788960.1:0-10738 GCF_001807385.1 Brachybacterium sp. HMSC06H03
GCGGCCCCGGCGAGCCGGGCGGCGAAGCTCGAGGCGCCGGCCCCGCCGCACCCTCCGGCCACGCCGATCAGACGGGCGCCCGAGCGGGTGCGGGTGAGCTCGGCAAGGCGCGAGAGCAGCTCCTCCGAGGCCGAGGGCAGCGGCAGGACCGCGAGGGCACCGGCCTCGAGCGCGAGGGGCCACAGCTCGGCGGGTACCTCCTCGGCGGCGAGGACGACGATCAGCGGGGCACGGCCCGGGGCGGCACCGGGCGAGCGGGGTGCGCCGTCGCGGAGGGCGTCGGCAGGGACGACGGTGCAGCCCGCCGTCTCATGAGGCTCCTCGAGGAGCCAGGAGCCGGCCGCCGTGGCATGGTCCGCCACGAGCTCCCGCAGGGGACCCTCCGGCCCCACCCATCGGACACCCCGACGGGGCTTCCCTGGGCTCTCGGCGCGGTCCTTCCCGGCGCCCGGGAAGCGGGAGCGGGGCCGTCTCGGCGCGCGGGCCGGGGAGGGGTCGAGGGAGGCGGGAGCTGAGGTCCGCTCGGGTCCTGCAGAGCTCGGCGAGCGGTCGGCGGCGGAGGCGATCGTGCTGGTCATGCCGCCATCGTGGCGAGCACGGGCGGAGTGCGACAGGCCGTCGGCGCGACGGTGGACGGACGGGGTCTGTGGAGGAGAGGTCGCCGGGACGGGGGTCCTTGCGTCCTCTCGTCCGGGCGCGTACTGTGAGATGCACCACGACGGATACCGGCACCGGAACCCACGTACGACTGGTCCCCGCAACGGACCGGCTGTGAGACGTCGACAGCGTCACCGCAGCTGCTTCACGTGTACGCCTGATCCCGATGCAGACGGCCCGTCAGGAGCGGCGGTGCGACTCGATCGCACCGCCGCTCCACCATGTCCGGAGCCGGCGCGGGAGACGCCCGGGCCGGAGCGCCCTCAGAGCTCCAGGTCCACCACGACCGGCGCGTGGTCCGAGGCGCCCTTGCCCTTGCGCTCCTCGCGGTCGATGAACGACCCGGTGACCGCGCTCTGCACGGCGGGGGAGCCGAGCACGAAGTCGATGCGCATGCCCTCCTTCTTCGGGAAGCGCAGCGCCTGGTAGTCCCAGTAGGTGTACACCCCGGGCCCGGGATGCTCGGGCCGCACCACGTCGGCGAAGCCCTCGTCCACGACCGCGCGGAAGGCCGCCCGCTCCGGCTCGGTGACGTGGGTCTTGCCCTCGAAGAAGCCCATGTCCCACACGTCGTCGTCCTGCGGGGCCACGTTGAAGTCGCCGACGAGGGCGACCTTCGCCGCCGCGTCCGCGGCGAGCTCGCGCGCGCCCTCGGCGCGCAGCGCCTCGAGCCAGCGCAGCTTGTAGGGGTAGTGCGGGTGGTCCAGCTCGCGGCCGTTGGGCACGTACAGCGACCAGATCCGCAGCCCGTCCCCGACGATCCCGCCGAGCGCCCGGGCCTCGACCACCCCGGTCTCGTCCTCGGGCCAGGTGGGAACGGCCGGGAGCTGCGTGCGCACGTCGGACAGGCCCACGCGCGAGATCAGCGCGACCCCGTTCCACTGGTTCAGCCCGTGCGCCGCGACCTCGTAGCCGGCCGCCTCGAGCGCGGTGAGGTCGAGCTGGGCGGGCTTCGCCTTGATCTCCTGCAGGGCGAGGACGTCCACCTCGTGCCGTTCGAGGAAGGTGAGCACGCGGTCCATCCGTGCCCGCAGCGAGTTGATGTTCCAGGTCGCGATGCGCATGGTCCCGATCCTACGGGGCCTCGGCGCACGGCTGTCGGGAACCGTCAACGGCGCCGCCCGGACCTGCTTAGACTCTCTCCATGGCGCGCGCACTCGTCACGGGATCCACTTCAGGGCTGGGACTCGAGTTCGGCTGGCAGCTGGCCGGCACCGGGCACGACCTGGTCCTCGTCTCGCGTGACGAGGACCGGCTGCGCGCCGTCGCCGAGCAGATCCGGGACGTCCACGACGTCACGGTCGAGGTGATGTCGGTCGACCTCTCCGACCGCCGCGAGCTCGGGCGGGTCGAGGTCCGCCTGACCGACCCCGTCGACCCCGTCGACCTGCTCGTGAACAACGCCGGCTACGGGCTGCGCGGCGGGTTCCTCGAGGTGGGGATCGAGGACCACGAGAAGCAGCTCGACACCCTGATGCGGGCCGTGCTCGTGCTCTCCCACGCCGCGGCCCGGTCCATGGTCCAACGTCGCCGCGGAGCGATCCTCAACGTCAGCTCCCTCGCCGGTTACCCCACCGCCGGCCCCTACGCGGCCTCCAAGAGCTGGGTCACCGTGTTCACCGAGTCCCTCGCCATGGAGCTCAAGGGCACCGGCGTCACCGCCACCGCCCTGCTGCCCGGCTTCGTCCAGACCGAGTTCCACGAGCGGGCCGCGATGTCGATGGACGGGCTGCCCCGCATCACCTGGCTGAAGGCGCCGTACGTCGTCGAGCAGGCGCTGAAGGATGCGGCCAAGGGCTCGGTCCTGTCGATCCCGTCGGTGAAGTACCGCACCGCGGGGGAGATGTCCCGGATCGCGCCGCGACCGCTCGTGCGCGCCATGACCTCCCCGGACTGGTACCGACGCCTGCAGGCGCGGTCGGTGGAGCGCTCCCGCCGTCGGGCCTCCCGCCGCAACCTGCGCGCCCCCTGGCAGCGCGAGGACGACGCTCTCTGACGGGGTGGGCATCCACTACCCTGGCCGCATGTCCTCCACCAGCACGGATCCCGTCCACCAGCTCCCGATCGACGAGGCCCGCGAGCGTCTGCGCGTCCTCATCCGCGACCTCGCCGTGGTGCGCGGCCGCGTCACCCTCTCCTCGGGAGCGGAGGCGGACCACTACGTGGATCTGCGCCGCATCACCCTGCACCACGAGGCCGCGCCGCTCGTCGGCCGCGTCATGCTCGACCTGCTGCAGCGCGAGGGCCTCGTGCCCGGCGTCGAGGCCGTCGGCGGCCTGACCCTGGGCGCGGACCCCGTGGCGACCTCGCTCCTGCACGCCTCCGCCGCCGATCCGGCGCTCGATGCGCTGGACGCTTTCGTGGTCCGCAAGGCGAACAAGGCCCATGGCCTGCAGCGCCGCATCGAGGGCCCGGACGTCTCGGGTCGCCGCGTCGTCGCGGTCGAGGACACCTCCACCACCGGTGGCAGCGTGCTCACGGCCTGCGAGGCGCTCGCCGAGGCCGGCGCGGACATCGCCGCGGTCGCCGTGATCGTGCACCGCGCCGACGCCTCCCGCGACGCGGTCCAGCAGGCCGGACACCGCTACCTCTCCGCCTACGACATCTCCGAGCTGGAGATCTGAGGCCGAAGCTCCCGGAGCTCCCGGAGCACGACCGGTCCCGGCCCGTCCGGATCAGACCTGCTCGGCGGCGAAGGTGTCGCAGGAGGCGATCGTGCCCTGCTCGTAGCCGGTGGTGAACCAGGCCCGACGCTGCTCCGAGGAGCCGTGGGTCCAGGTCTCGGGCCGCACCTGCCCGCCGGCGACGTCGCCCTGGATGTGGTCGTCGCCCACGGCGCTGGCGGCCGAGAGCGCGGACTCGATGTCCTCCGCGGTCAGCGGCTGCAGCATCGCATTGCCCTCGTCGTCCACGGAGCTCGCGGCGTGATGCGCCCACACCCCGGCGTAGCAGTCGGCCTGCAGCTCGAGCCGCACCCCGTCGGACTGCGGGCCGGTCTGGGAGCGGTCCGCGGTCTCCATCACCCCGGTCAGGTACTGGATGTGGTGGCCGTACTCGTGAGCGACCACGTACATCTTCGCGAGCTGCCCGCCGTCGGCCCCGTACTGGGTGGCCAGCGAGTCGAAGAAGGACACGTCGACGTAGAGGGTCATGTCGGCCGGGCAGTAGAAGGGGCCGACGTCGGCGGTCGCCGCACCGCAGCCGGTCTGCACCTGGTCGGAGAAGATGAGGCCCTGCGCCTCGACGAAGTCGATGCCCTCGGCGGGGGCGAGCTGCCCCCACGTGGAGTCCGCGGACTCCACGGTCGCCTGGACCAGGCAGTCGTCGCGCTCGTTGGCGTCGGCACCGGTGAGGCAGTGGTCCAGCGAGCCGCCCTCGGCCGCCGGCCCCTGCTGCGTGCTGCTGCCGCCGCCGAGCAGGTCCAGCGGGTTGCCGCCGACCAGCGTGTAGATCAGGACCACCACGAGCAGCAGGCAGCCGGCGCCGCCGCCGAGCTTGAGCCCGCCGCCGCCCCGCCCGCCGCCTCGCGGGGAGAAGCCGCCCCCGCCACGACCTGCGGCGGAGACGTTGTCGGAGCGGATCTCCGCGTTCGGGTTGAAAGTCATGCGCACAGAGTAGACCGGACATCCGCTGTGAACAGCCGGAACAGCGTTCGTGGAGGTCCTGGGCAGGACGCCGGCGGGCCGGGGCGCGCGCCCGGGGCGGGCACCTAGACTCAGGGGCGGGCCGACGAGGTCCGACTCCTCCACCACGACCTCCGGGAGCCACCTGCATGAACATCGTCGACTGGGCCGTCTCGACCATGGACGCCCTCGGGCCGCTCGGCGTGTTCCTGCTGATCTTCCTCGAGAACATCTTCCCGCCGATCCCCTCCGAGGTGATCCTGCCGCTGGCGGGCGTGACCTCCGCCGGGCCGAACCAGTCCTTCTGGCTGATGCTGCTGGCCTCGATCGCGGGATCTGTCGTCGGCGCGTGGCTGCTGTACGGGATCGGGCGCCTGCTGGGCCCCGAGCGGCTGCGGGTCATCTTCATCCGCCTGCCGCTGGTGCACGTGGAGGACTACGACAAGACCGTCGCGTTCATGGACGAGCACGGCTACAAGGCGATCTTCTTCGGCCGCTTCGTGCCCGGCATCCGCTCGCTGATCTCGATCCCGGCCGGCCTCTACGCGATGCCGATCGGGATGTTCACCCTGCTCACCGCGATCGGCAGCGGCATCTGGAACACCCTGTTCATCACCATCGGCTACTTCATGGGCTCGAACTGGACCGTCATCGAGCCCTACACCGACATCTTCTCCAACGTCGCCTACGCCGTGATCCTGCTGATCGTGCTGTGGTTCGCGGTCAGGCTCGTGCTGCGCGAGCGCAAGCGCCGCAGGCTCGGCCTGCCCGACCCCGACGCCGAGGAGCTCAAGGCGCTCGAGGAGGAGAAGGACCCCGAGCGCGCCGAGGAGCGATGAGCGAGGCTCCCCGCGCAGCGGACCCCGGCCGCGAGGTCGGCGTCGGCCCCCATCCCGAGCCCTGGCCCGAGGACCCCCGCCTGGATCCGGAGCTGCTCGCCGGCGGCGACCGCCGCAACGTCGAGGACCGCTTCCGCTACTGGCGGCGCGAGGCGATCGTCGCCGAGCTCGACACCCGCCGCCACGACCTCCACGTCGCGATCGAGAACCTCGAGCACGACGCGAACATCGGCTCCGTGGTCCGCACCGCGAACGCCTTCGCCGTCGGCGCCTTCCACATCGTCGGCAGGCGCCGCTGGAACCGCCGCGGCGCCATGGTCACAGACCGCTACCAGCACGAGATCCACCACCCCGACGCCGCACACCTCATCGCCTGGGCGCGGGAGGAGGGCAGGCCGCTGGTCGCGATCGACCTCGTGCCCGGGGCGGTCCCGCTCGAGCGCACCGCCCTGCCCCGGAACGCCGTGCTCGTGGTGGGGCAGGAGGGGCCTGGGGTGAGCCCCGAGCTGCTGGAGGCGGCGGACCTCGTCGTCGGCATCACCCAGTTCGGCTCGACCCGTTCGCTGAACGTCGCCGCGGCCGCCGCGATCGCGATGCACGCCTGGGTGCTGCAGCACGCCGAGATCCCCGAGGGCCCGCTGCGCTGAAGCCTGCCGGACCTGAGCGTCGGCAGCGGCTCAGTCGCACTCGGACTGCGCGAGCGGCACCCGCACCGCCATCTCCAGGCCCTCCGTGGGGCCGTCGAGATCGACGCCCAGGTGGTCGTTCCAGGTCTGCACGGACAGCGCGGCACCGTTGTGAGGATTCGTCCCTCGCAGCCCCGCGCCGGTCGCACGCTCCTCGCGATCCAGCGCCCCGGTGTCCATCGCCCAGGCCTCCATCTGCGGGCGGACGGCATCGGCCAGTGCTCCCCACCCCTCGCCGTCGACCGGGAGGGTGCTGTGGTAGACGGTCGAGACGTACTCGCAGCCCGCCTCTGTCCGCTGCACCGTGGCCGCGCCGTCCTCGGAGAGCTGCGCGTACTCGTCTGCTCGCTCCGAGACGGAGGTCGCCAGGTCCGCGAGAGGCTCCTCGACGAGCGACTCGGCCTGCGCGCGAGAGAGCGGTCCCGCCGTGTCCGCAGCGATGCCCGGTTCCGTGGCCGACGGAGCGCAGGAGGACAGCAGCCCGCATACCAGCATCGCGGTGCACATCGCGAGCGACCGGCCCCTCCTGGCTTCCAGCTCGCCGTCCTGTCGCATTCCCCGCCCCTGTCCCGTCGTCTCCCCGAGCACGGCGTGCGTCCGCCGGGGAGTTCTCCCCATCGCCGTCCCCGCGAGAGCGCCGTACCGTACCTGCATCCGGGTGGTTCCCGGTAGGGGAAGGATAGTCATGTTCTACGGCAGCGAGACCGATGGCGTGCGTGCGCACGCGGAGCGCCTGGCGGGTGGGGGCGCTGCCCTCGAGCAGATGACCACGAGGCTCGGCACGATCGTGGACGGGGTCGCGTGGATCGGGCAGGATGCCGAGCAGTTCCGCGTCCGGGCCGACAGCGACGCGAAGAGCCCGCTGAGGGAGGCGGCCGATCGACTTCGCCTGCTCGCGCAGGAACTCGAGCGGGAGGCCGACGAGCAGGACCACGCCTCGGCGCCCGACGGGGTGGGCGGCGGCGGGCAGGTCGACGGGGACGAGAACAAGTTCTGGATCTGGCAGGACGGCTGGGCGCCGCCGTGGGGGAGCACCGCCGACCTGCAGAACGACATCCCTCTGGACGCCTCGGAGTTCACCGTCGATTCGATCAACCAGGAAGGGAAGGGGAACTGCGTGCCTCTCTCCACCCTGGCGGCCATCGCGCAGGCAGACCCGGAGTTCCTCGCTGATCACGTGCACAGGGTAGGGCGGGAGCGCTACGAAGTGGATCTCTTCATCGACGGGCAGTGGACCACGGTCGAGGTGAAGGGAGAGATCGACAGGGACGGGGTCCGCGGCCCTGACGGGAACCAGAACTGGGCCACCCTCTACGAGCAGGCCCTGATCCAGGAGGGCGTGCTGGACGAGGACGGCACCTACAGTTCGAACGAACAGGGTGCGTCGGTGTTCCGCGCCGCGACCGGCGGCGAGTTCGAGTACGGCTACGACGGAGGGTTCCGAAGCGCCGACATGCCCCATTACAGAGAAGTCGTGCGCGCGGCCGAGGCCGGGAAGCCGGTGGTCCTGTGCACGGAGAACTCCTCGGTCTCCGCGAACGGCGTCGAGATCGTCGAGCAGCATGCCTACACGGTGGAGTCAGTCAACCCCGACGGATCCCTCACCCTGGTGAATCCCTGGGGTGCCGATTCGAACTACGACCCCGAGGACGGAACACACCGGATCACCGTCAGCCAGGAGGAGTTCGATCAACTCTTCGACGGTGTCGTGATCGCGGATGCACCCGAGGACTGGGAGAGGTGACCAGGATGGCCAACGCCGAGGTGGAACAGGCCGACGGTACGATCCGCGCGCGCGTCGCGCAGGGGACCCAGCAGACGGTGGGCCCTCTCCTGATCGGCGTCATGGGGGTGCTGCGGGACGAGGACGGACAGAGCACCGGAGCACGGATGGAGGTTCGGGTCCACCGCAGCCTCGGGACGACTGCCCCGGGGATCGTCCACATGGAGATCGGCGACGGGGTCGAGATCGCCGGGGCAGGAGTCCTGCATCTCGCCGCCGTCGTGGACCCGCCGGCGACGACGACGTCGAGCACGTCGCGGTCGCAGATCTTCCTCGAGCTCGGACAGGACGGCGCGACCCCCTGATCCAACGCAGCGGCCCTGCCGTCCACCCGGGACCCCCGGCCGGAGGATGCCGGGTGCCCTGTGGAACAATGGTCACGATCGGACGACCCCGCGCGGAGCACCGCCGGTCGTCATCGACCCCACCGACGAAGGAGAGTGCCCCCATGGCAGTCGTTTCCCCGGATCAGTACGCAGAGATGATCGATCGCGCCAAGGCGGGCAAGTTCGCCTACCCGGCCGTGAACGTCTCCAGCTCGCAGACCGCCACCGCCGCCCTCCAGGGCTTCGCCGAGGCGAACTCCGACGGCATCATCCAGGTGTCCTTCGGCGGCGCCGAGTACCTCTCCGGCTCCACCATCAAGGACCGCGTCGCGGGCTCCATCGCGCTGGCCGAGTACGTCCACGCCGTCGCGAAGAACTACCCGATCAACGTCGCGCTGCACACCGACCACTGCGCCAAGGAGGTCCTCCCCACCTGGGTCGAGCCCCTCATCGAGTGGGACCTCGAGAACCGCGTGAGCAAGGGCCTGGACCCGCTGTTCCAGTCGCACATGTGGGACGGCTCCGCCGTGCCGGTCGACGAGAACCTCGAGATCGCCGAGAAGCTGCTCGAGAAGTCCGTCGCCGCCAAGAAGATCCTCGAGATCGAGGTCGGCGTCGTCGGCGGCGAGGAGGACGGCGTGGAGGCGAACGTCTCCAACGACAAGCTCTTCTCCACCCCCGAGGACGGCCTGAAGACCGCCAAGAAGCTCGGCCTGGGCGAGCGCGGCCGCTACCTCACCGCGCTGACCTTCGGCAACGTGCACGGCGTGTACAAGCCGGGCAACGTGAAGCTGCGCCCCTCGGTCCTGCTGGACATCCAGAAGGCCGTGGGCGCCGAGTACGGCCAGGACATGCCCTTCGACCTGGTGATGCACGGCGGCTCCGGCTCCACCCTGGAGGAGATCCAGGAGGCCGTCGACAACGGCGTCATCAAGATGAACATCGACACCGACACCCAGTACGCCTTCACCCGCCCCGTCGTCTCGCACATGTTCGAGAACTACTCGGGCGTGCTGAAGGTCGACGGCGAGGTCGGCAACAAGAAGGCCTACGACCCCCGCGCCTGGGGCAAGAAGGCCGAGGCCGGCATGGCCACCCGCATCGTCGAGGCCTGCGAGAACCTCCGCTCGGCCGGCACCCACCAGGCCTGAGCGACCACCTGATGCGCTGAGCGCCGACCCGGCGCCTGCACGAGAAGGACCCCGGAGCCCCAGGGCTCCGGGGTCCTTCCCTGTCCGGAGACGAGCCGGCCGCCGCGGCGCTCCGCGGGGGTGGCCGGCGGCGGTCAGCTCACCAGCGGTTCCCGGCGGCGCGGCCCATGACCCGCTTCAGCGCGGGCAGCACGTCGGCCAGGAAGATCCCGGCGATGATCACGCCGGCCAGCATGAACAGCATGTTGCTGCCGCGGCCGATCGGGTACGGCAGGGAGAGGAAGCCCAGCAGCATCGCGACGCCGGTCAGCACGCACCAGAACACCTTCGAGCGCTTGCCCGCGGCCGTGTAGGCGTCGGGGCGGAAGCGCAGTGCATTGACGAACGCCCAGATCTCGAGGGCGAGCAGGGCCACGGCGAGGACCAGGAAGATCCACATCTGGATGAGGGCGATCATCGTTCCAGGATAGGGGCGCGCCCTGGACGCTCCCCGCAGACGCGCCCCTCACCCCCTGAACCGCGCTGCTCGCGCCCGGGTCGCCGCGGCGCCCGCGTCCCGGGCCGCGCCGCCCGCTCAGCGGCGGCGCTCGGGATCCGAGCGATCCGTAATCAGCAGTTCGAGCGCCTCGGTCGTGGCGGGCGGCTCCACGGCCTTCATCTCCTTCGTCATCGGGCGCGGGCCGATCGCGTCGCCGTCGGCGGCGATCACCAGGCTCGGGAGGAACCTCTTCGCCTCTGCGGCGGTGAGCCCCGTGGCCTGCAGCAGGTCGATCGCGAGCGAGCGCAGCTGGATCGTGAGGGTCACGCCCTCGAAGTGGCCGGCTCGCCCCGGCCGCAGCCCCTCGTCGTTGCGCAGCAGCATCTCGGGGGTGAGATAGGAGCCGAACAGCCGCAGCCGGCGACGCGCCGTGGTGAAGTCGACCTCCTCATGGGTGACGGCGACCCGCAGCTCCTGCACGGCGTCGCGGGCGGCGAGCAGAGCGTCGGCCAGGGTCGAATGGGCGTCCCCGCGCACGGCCTCCAGGAACTCCGCCTGGCGGCGCGCGATCACGCGCAGGTTCCGCATCGCCCGGTCGGAGCCGACCAGCAGATGCTGGATGCGCTCGACCTCCTCAGCATGGCGCAGCCCGGTGGGGGAGAAGGTCGCCATCTCGTTGGCGACGTCATTCGCCAGGCTCCACTCGTCGGTGTACTTCTGGGAGACGTCGCGCAGATTCCGCAGCGTCGCCCGCGCCACCCCGCGGTCCCCGGTGCGGGCGGAGACGGCAAGGCTGACCAGCGAGTCCTCGAGCTCACGGTAGAAGGAGTCCGCGGCACGGGACTGGAGTCGGCGCGGGTTGCCGGAGAGCAGCAGGTGGATGACGAGCGCCACGCTCACGCCGGTGAGCGCGTCCAGCACCCGCCCTCCCGGGGTCATGGTGGGGGTGGCCGGCATGATCATCACCAGCAGCGACTGGATGGTGACCTGGAAGCCGAAGAGATTGCTGGACTCGAGGAAGCGCGCGAGCATCCCCGCGCCGAACACGACCACCAGGATCTGCCAGGCGCCGGAGCCGATCACCTGGCGGGCCAGCTCCCCCAGGAGCACGCCGAGCATCACGCCGCAGCCCAGCTCGACCACTTTGCGCATCTTCTTCTCGATACCGAAGCCGATGATGATGAAGGCGACGATC
>NZ_KV788961.1:0-30821 GCF_001807385.1 Brachybacterium sp. HMSC06H03
CGGGCGGGCCCCGGCGGCCGGGGCGCCGGTCACCTCGGCGCCCTCGCCCGCCCCGCCCGGATCGGGGGTCGTCTGCGTCATGGGGTCCACTCTTCCACGACCCGCCGACATCGCGCGGACCGGGCGGCGCCCGCTGTGGATGTCCCCGTCCTGTGGAGGGTTGGTGACTCTTGCCCCACGACCTGCCACTTCAGGCGCGGGCCTCCTACGATGGGAGGCGTGAGCACCGGAACCGTCCTCCTTGCCGAGCCCCGCGGGTACTGCGCGGGCGTCGATCGTGCCGTCGTCGCCGTCGAGCGCGCCCTCGAGCACTATGACGAGACCGTCTACGTCCGTCACGAGATCGTGCACAACAAGTTCGTCGTGGACCGCCTGAAGGAGAAGGGCGCCGTCTTCGTCGAGGAGGTCGACGAGGTGCCCGAGGGCGCGCTCGTGATCTTCTCCGCCCACGGCATCTCCCCGAAGGTCCGCGAGATGGCGGAGGAGCGCAATCTCCGCACCATCGACGCGACCTGCCCCCTGGTCACCAAGGTCCACAAGGAGGCGGTGCGCTTCGCCCGCCAGGACTACGACATCCTGCTGGTGGGCCACGTGGGCCACGAGGAGGTCGAGGGCACCGCCGGCGAGGCGCCGGAGCACGTGCAGATCGTCAACGGCCCCGAGGACGTCGACAAGGTCACCGTGCGCGACCCCGAGAAGGTCGTGTGGCTCTCGCAGACCACCCTCAGCGTCGACGAGACGATGGAGACCGTGGACCGCCTCAAGGAGCGTTTCCCCACCCTGCAGGCGCCGCCCAGCGACGACATCTGCTACGCGACCCAGAACCGCCAGGTCGCGATCAAGAAGATCGCCCCCGACGCGGACCTCGTCCTCGTCGTCGGCTCCCCGAACTCCTCCAATTCCGTGCGCCTGATGGAGGTCGCGCTCGAGGCCGGGGCGAAGGCCTCCCACCGCATCGACAGCGTCTCCGAGCTGCGCGAGGAGTGGTTCGAGGGTGTGGAGAGCGTGGGCGTGACCTCCGGCGCCTCCGTGCCGGACGTGCTGGTCCAGGAGCTGCTCGCCGAGCTCTCCGAGCGCGGCTTCGGCGATGTGAAGCCCGTGCGCACCGCCACCGAGGACCTCATGTTCTCCCTGCCGCGCGAGCTGCGCCAGGAGATGAAGAGCCGCGGCGAGTCCGACCGCCGCACCAAGCCCACCGGGGAACGCGCCACCGCCGAGTCCTGACCCGCCGGTCACCTCGCTGCGGAGACGACCGGCGGGAGCCGTCGAGATTCGGCATGATGGTCCGGTGATCCCACGCACGGCCGCCCGCCCGCTGTCCCTCGCGCTCCTGGCGACCCTGCTCGCCTCCCTCGCCGTGCTGGCCCCGGCCGGTCCGCCGCAGGCCCGCGCCGAGGGCTACAACACCGGCCGCACCGCCCCGTCGATGCTGGTGGTGGACGGCTCGGGCTCGATGCGGGCCGACGACGTCGACGGACGCAGCCGCATGGACGTGGCCAAGGAGGCGCTGAGCACCCTCGTGCCGATGCTGCCCGAGGACGCGAGCGTGGGCCTGATGACCTACGGCAACTCCGATCCTGCGACCGCGGCGAGCCAGGAGGCCGGCTGCCAGGACGTGAAGACCCTGGTCGAGCCCGAGGGCCTGGACCGCCAGGCGCTGCTCGGCGCGATCGAGGGCGTGCAGCCCTCCGGGTACACCCCGATCGGCCTGTCCCTGACGAAGGCCGCGGCCGAGCTGCCGGAGGCGGAGATGCGCTCGATCGTGCTGGTCTCCGACGGGATCGACGAGTGCGGCGGCCCGCCGCCCTGCGAGGTCGCCGCCGATCTCGCGCAGAAGCACCCCGAGATGCGCATCCACACGATCGGCTTCAAGGCCGAGCAGGACGCCCGCGACGAGCTGGCCTGCATCGCCGAGGCGACCGGCGGCACCTTCGCCGATGCCACCGACGCCGAGACCCTGCGCGACGAGCTGCTGGTGAAGATGACCCGCGCGATCCAGGGGTACGCCACCCAGGGGCAGCCGATCACCGGCGGGACCAGCCCCGAGACCGCCGTGGATCTCGCGCCCGGCTCGTTCCTCGACGTGCTCGAGCACGGCAGTGCCGCGATCGACGACGGCGAGGGGTTCTCCCGCTTCTACCGCCTGCAGCTCGCCGAGGGCGAGATCGCGCATCTCACCGCGACGATGGTGCTGCCCGGCGGGGGCGGGGACGCCAGCAGCCTCGCCCAGCTGCGCCTGGCCACCAGCTCCGCCGACGGGGTCGACTGCCGCATCGGCGAGGTCCAGGCCCGCGCGGAGGCCGACCTCGGCCAGGGGCCGATCACCGCGGCCGTCGCCACCCCGCGCCTGGGGGAGACCGCGAATCTCACCTGCTTCGGGGAGGACGCCGACGGCACGGTGATCCTCGAGGTCGAGCGCACCGGCGACCCGGCGCTCGAGGAGGCGGTGCCGGTCGAGCTGCAGTTCTTCGCGGAGGAGGAGGTGGCGCTGGACGGCCTGCCTCCCGCCGCGAAGTACGTGCGCCCGCAGGAGCCGCTCGTCGTCGCGACCGACGGTGAGCAGATCCAGCCCGCGTTCTCCTTCGCCTCCGCCGTGGAGGACCTCGACGGGCCGATGCGCGGCACGATCATCCCCGGCGAGGTGCAGTTCTTCCGCATCCCGGCTCAGTACGGCCAGCAGGTCCGCGCGGCGATCGCGCTCGGCGAGTTCGAGGTGCCCGACGGGATGGGGCTGACGCTGCAGGCCCGGCTGTACTCGCCGCTGAGGGACGACGTGTACCTCGTGGTGCCGCCGTCGGCCTCGGGCGAGGCGACCGGGGTCTCGACGAAGGCCGCGCCGAAGACCACTCTGCAGGTGAACCAGGCGGCCCCGATCCAGTTCCGCAACCGCGAGGACGGCGGCACCGAGGCCCGCACCTCCTTTCTCGCCGGGGACTACTACCTGCAGCTCGCCGTGGTCCCCTCCGACTACTCGGCGCAGCGACTGTTCGAGGTGCCCTACGTGCTCGACCTCGATGCGGTGGGCGAGCCCGCCGAGGGGCCGGAGCTGAGCGGGCAGGGCGCCGTGGAGGACCGCTCCGCCGCGGATCCCGGCTCGGCTCCCCGGGCCTCGGACGGCGGGGGAGCCTCCGACAGCGGGGGAGCCTCCGACGCGGGCGGCGCGCCCGAGCTCGAGGACCCGCCGACCGAGGACGAGCGCAGCGGATTCTCCCTGTCCCCGGTGGTGTGGGCAGTGCTCGGCGGGCTCGGCGGCGGTGTGCTGCTGGCCGCGATCGTGATCGGCGCGGTCGTGCTGGTGCGCCGGGGCCGCTGAACGGCCGACGGGGAGGGACGCGCGGTCGCGGCGGCAGGGAGCGGCCTGCGCGGCTGCGCCGGCGGCGCGTCATCCGGGTGGGGCCGACGGCGAGGCGCCTCCGTCCCGGATCAGCCGGCGGCGCGGCCCCCGCGGTCGTCGGCCAGGCGCTCCGGGCTCGCGAGCTGCGCGATCTCGTCCTCCTCGAGGGTGCGCGCGCGACGCGTGAGCTGCTCGACGTCCTCGACCGCCGTGCCTGCGAGGCCCAGGTCCTCGAAGCGGCGCGCGGTCACCATCACCCGGGACTGCAGCGAGCCGACGGCCTCGTTGAAGGCGGCGACGGAGGAGTCCAGCGACCGCCCCACCTTCCCCAGATGGGAGGTGAACGTCCCGAGCCGGTGGTGCAGCTCGCGGCCCGCCTCGAGCACCTCGCGGGCGTCGCGGTTCAGTGAGTCGGTGCGCCAGGTGTGCGCGACCGTGCGCAGCAGTGCCATGAGCGTGGCGGGGGAGGCGATCACGACGTCCTTCGCGAAGCCGTGCTCGAGCAGGTCCGGCGCGGACTCGAGCGCGGCGGCGAGCACCCCGTCGCTCGGCACGAACAGCACCGTGAACTCCGGGGTGTCCCCGAGCGCCTTCCAGTAGGCCTTGCCCGCGATCTGGTCCACGTGATGGCGCAGCGCCCGGGCATGCGCGGTGCGCCGGGCGCGGGCCCGCTTCGGGTCCTGCTCCTCGACCGCGTCGAGATAGGCGTCCATCGGCGCCTTCGCGTCCACGACCAGGGTGCGCTCGCCCGAGAGGTGGACGACGAGGTCGGGGCGCTGCCCCTTCTCCCCGTCGGCCCGGGTGCCCGCGAGCTGCTCCGAGAAGTCCACGTGCTCGAGCATCCCCGCGGCCTCGACGATGCTGCGCAGCTGCACCTCGCCCCAGCGGCCGCGCGAGGTCGGGGCGCGCAGCGCGGCGGTGAGCGCGGTGGTGCCCTGCTCGAGGGACTGCGCCCGGCGCCCCAGCTCGCCGAGATGATTGCGCAGCGCGCCCTCGGCCTCGGCGCGCGCCGCCTCGGAGCGGGCCAGGTTCCGCTCGAGCTGGGCGAGGGTCGCGGTCAGCGGCGCGAGGGTGCGCTGCAGCTCGGCCTCGCGCTCCTCCTCGGCGGCGTCGCGCCGGGCGACGTCCCGCTCGTGGCGCTCGTCGGCCAGGCGCAGCAGGCGATCGGCCGAGTCCTCGCCCGCGAGGTTCTGCGTGAGCGCGGAGCGCATGCGCTCGCGCAGCACGAGGAACGTCACGGCCGCGCCGAGCAGCGCGCCGAGGACAAGACCCAGCAGGAGCATCGTGGTTCCGCTCATGGGATCAGGACATCACGGGGGTGGGACAGCTGAGCGGACCCGGGCGCCCGGCGCGCGGTCAGGCGGTTGCGGAGACGGCGTCCCTGGAGGTCTGCACCTCGCCCATGTGGTCGGTCGCCCAGCTGATCAGTGCACCGAGAGGCTCGAGCAGCGAACGCCCCAGCTCTGTCAGCTCGTACTCGACGCGCGGCGGGATCTCGGGGTGGACGGTGCGCAGCACGAGCCCGTCGGCCTCGAGGGAGCGCAGGGTCTGGGTGAGCATCTTCTGGGAGATGCCGTCGACCGTGTGCAGCAGCTCGGAGAAGCGGCGCGGACCGTCCTCGAGCGTGGTGATCAGCAGCACCGTCCAGCGGTCGCCGATGCGATCCAGCAGGCGGCGCGAGGGGCAGTCGCGGGCGAAGGGGTCGTACGGGCGTGGGGTGGACATCGGGCGGTCTCCTCGAGGGCGGGAACGGCGGCGGACGGACTGCGGGTGAGAGAGGTCGACGGCCCGGCGGGCCGGGGCCGTCGCGGGGGAGGGTCGACGGTGGCGAGGGGGGGGGGTACCGCGAAGTGCCTACTTCCCCGCAGAGAGAAGGTTACCTACAGTGAGCATGCAGGTCCACGCCACACTGTGGATCTCTCATCGAGACGGCACCCTCGACGGTGCCACGCAGCAGCGCCCCGCAGCGGGCGCGGAAGGAGAGCACATGGCTCGCATCGTCATCCTCGGCGGCACCGGCTACGCAGGAGGCCACCTCGCGCAGGAGGCCGCAGGCCGCGGCCACGACGTCCTCGCCCTCAGCCGCACCGCCCCCGAGCAGGTCCCCGCCGGGGTCACCCACCGCGCCGGCGACGTGCGCGAGGAGTCCTTCCTCGCCGAGGCGCTCGACGGCGCCGACGTCGTCGTCTCCGCCCTCTCGCCCCGCGGCGACATGGCCGACCTCGAGGCCTTCCGCGCCCTGATCGCGTCCGTCGCCCGTCTCGCCCGCGAGAACGGCGTGCGGCTCGGCGTGATCGGCGGGGCCGGTTCCCTGCTGGTCGCCGAGGGCGGCCCGAAGCTCGTGGACACTCCCGACTTCCCCAAGGAGTTCGCCGAGGAGCCGCGCGTGCTCGACGCCGTCCTGCAGGACCTGCGCGGCGCCGAGGAGGGGCTGGACTGGTTCTTCGTCAGCCCCGCCGCCGGCTTCGGCAGCTTCGCCCCGGGCGAGCGCACCGGCGCCTACCGCGTCGGCGGCGACGTGCTGCTGACCGACGAGAACGGCGACTCGAATCTCTCCGGCCAGGACCTCGCCGTCGCACTGGTCGACGAGATCGAGACCCCCGCCCATCGCCGCACCCGCTTCACCGTCGCGTACTGAGGGCGACTCTCCGGGGTCCCGTCGGCCGCGCGCCGGCGGGCCCCCGAGGCTGTCCGGCGGCGGCTGTAGGGCGATTGCTCGCCGGTGGACCATGACGGCCGCTCGGGCGTGGAGACGGCCGGGGGCGGCCCTGTGCAGGGCAGGGTCCGCGATCTCACTGTCCGCAGGCGTTGCCGCAGCGCCCGTGCCTCGTAGACTCATCTCCCGTGGCTCTTACTATCGGAATCGTCGGGCTGCCCAATGTCGGCAAGTCCACCCTGTTCAACGCTCTGACCCGCGCGGAGGTCCTCGCGGCGAACTACCCGTTCGCGACGATCGACCCCAACGTCGGCGTGGTCCCGCTGCCCGATCCGCGCCTCGCGCAGCTCGCGGGCGTGTTCGGCAGCGAGAAGCTGGTCCCGGCGACCGTGTCCTTCGTGGACATCGCCGGGATCGTCAAGGGCGCGAGCGAGGGTGAGGGCCTGGGCAACAAGTTCCTCGCCAACATCCGCGAGGCCGAGGCGATCTGCCAGGTCACCCGTGCGTTCTCCGACCCCGACGTGACCCGCGTGGACGGCTCCGTCGACGCCGCCGGCGACATGGAGACCATCACCACCGAGCTGATCCTCGCCGACCTCCAGACCATCGAGAACTCGATGCAGCGCCTGGAGAAGGACACCAAGCGCGGCCTCATCGACGCCGCCGTGCTCGAGAACGTCACCAAGGCCAAGGCCCTGCTCGAGACCGGCAAGACCCTCTACCAGGGCGCGAAGGACGCCGGCATCGACGTCGCCCAGCTGCGCGAGCTGCAGCTGATGACCGCCAAGCCCTTCATCTACGTCTTCAACACCGACGAGGACGGCCTCGCCGACACCGCCATGCAGCAGCAGCTGCGCGATCTCGTGGCGCCGGCCGAGGCGATCTTCCTCGACGCCAAGTTCGAGTCCGAGCTCATCGAGCTCGACGCGGACGAGGCCGCCGAGATGCTCGAGAGCACCGGCCAGGAGGAGTCCGGCCTCGACCAGCTCGCGCGCGTCGGCTTCGACACCCTCGGTCTGCAGACCTACCTCACCGCCGGCCCCAAGGAGTCCCGCGCCTGGACCATCCCCAAGGGCGCGACCGCCCCGCAGGCCGCCGGCGTCATCCACACCGACTTCGAGCGCGGCTTCATCAAGGCCGAGATCGTCTCCTTCGACCAGCTGATCGAGGCGGGCTCGATGGCCGAGGCGAAGGCCAAGGGCTGGGTGCGCATGGAGGGCAAGGAATACGTCATGCGCGACGGCGACGTGGTCGAGTTCCGCTTCAACGTGTAGGCAGGCACCTTCGCGCGTGTGCCGCAGTCGGAGCCGAGTGGCCCTCGACGCAAGTGCGATATCACGATATCGTTCTGGGGGAGGTGGTCGTGATGACGAACGTGCTGATCCGTGGTCTGAGTGAGTCTGCCGTCGAGCGCATCGATGCTGAGGCGGCGGCCCTGGGGCTCTCGCGCAACGAGTACCTGCGTCGGCGCTTGGAGCAAGATGCCCCGCCTCCAGCAGCGGCCACGGTCGATGCTGATGACTGGAGGCGCTCAGCGGAGACTTTCAGGGATCTTGCTGACCCTGACGTGATGGATGCCGCGTGGCGGTGACGAACTGGCTGGTCGACAAATCGGCATACGTGCGGATGCAGGCCGGGCAGGCGGCGAGCCTCTCCGAGTGGAACTCGCGCATTGAGCGCGGGCTTATGCGTCTTTCGACGGTGACGCGGCTCGAACTCGGCTTCTCCGTCCGCTCGGGTGAAGTGGGGCGCGAGGCGTTCGGGCTGCCTCCGCTGTCGCTCATGCCGATCGAGCACCTCACGCCCGCGATGGAGGATCGCGCCTTCGAGGTGCAGATGCTCCTCGCCGATCGTGGCCGGCACCGCGCTCCGTCCATCCCGGATCTGCTCATCGCCGCGACGGCGGAGAAGGCGGGGTTGACAGTCCTGGCCGTCGACAAGGACTTCGATCTCATCGCGGAGGTCACCGGTCAGCCTGTGGAGACGCTCGTACTGAACTGACCCAATGCGGTCGCGTCACCGCCCCATGAATCGGCTGGCGGTGCAGGATCTCAGTGGGCTTCGAGACGATGTCCTGGCACTGGTGCCGCCAGTGCCCGTGCTGACGTCAGATCCTGCGCAGCTCTGTCGCATCGGCGGCGTTCCACGCCGCCAGCAGCTGCAGTCTCTCCGCCGTCGGGGCGGTGGGCTCTGCGATGTAGGCGGACAAGGCGATCGACGGCGCGGAGTCCAGTGCGAGCTCCTCGAAGCCGAGGGCGGGCTCCCTGACCTCGTGGTGGTGGAGGATCTTCGTCCCGGCGCGGTGGACGCCGACGTCGTGAGCGGCCCAGCGGGCGCTGAAGTCCTCGCTGCGGGTGGTCAGCTCGCCGACGAGCTGACTGAGCTGCGTGTCGTGCGGCATCGCTTCGGCCTGGGCGCGCAGGATCTTCACGCAGGTGGCGGCGGCTCCGTCGAGGTCGTCGTAGAACCTGGCGGCGGCGGGGTCGAGGAGGACGAAGGATGCCAGGTTCGGCGCGGAGGCGTCGGAGACCCCGGTCAGGTCGCCCTTCTCGATCCGGGTGTAGTAGTCCACCGAGGCAGATCTCCTGGTTCCACCGTGCGCTCGCCTGGTCGTGCTCTCCGGTCTCCCGGGAGTCGGGAAGACGAGCGTCGCCGAGATCGTCGCTGCGCGCACAGGGTCGGTCCACCTGTCCGTCGACGCGGTCGAGGACTCGATGCTCGCCAGCGGTCTGCCACGAGGCTGGGTGGTCGGGGTCGCTGCCTACGAGGCGACGCGTGCGATGGCCGAGCTGAACCTTGGGCTCGGCCACGATGTCGTCGTCGACGCGGTGGACGGCAGCGACGAGGCCGGGCAGACCTGGCGTGTTGCTGCGGCACGAACAGGTGCAGACATCGAGTACGTGCACCTCCTGATCTCGGATGCGCAGGAGCATCGACGGAGGCTCCATGGCAGGGATCGAGGGCTCGCGCATGTCGGCGAATCGACCTGGGCGGACGTGCAGCGCAGGCGTTCCGACTGTGCGGCGTGGTCCGATGCCGTGCCGGAGATCGACACAGGCGAACGGACTGCCGATGAGGTTGCGGAACTTCTCGTCACCGGCCTCGGCGTGCGGGACGGCCTCGATGCTAGAGTTATCTTGGCGTCAAGATAAAGAGGAGGCGGCGATGAGGCTCCACCACGCTCAGATCTTCATCGCGCGCGACGGGGAGGATGACGCTCGCCGCTTCTACGGTGAGGCGCTCGGGCTGCAGGAGGTGTCGAAGCCGCCGTCGCTCACAGGCCGGAGCGAATGCTGGTTCCGTGCCTTCGACGGTGACGTGATCACCGCCGAGCTCCATCTCGGCGTGGAGGAGCCGTTCCGTCCGGCCGAGAAGGCCCATCCCGGTCTCGTCCTCGACACGCTCGACGAGCTCGAGGCGACGGCTGCACGCATCGAACACGCCGGCTATGAGCTCTCCTGGGCGGAGCGCGACACCTTCGAGGGGTACGTCCGCTTCCATGCGCGCGACGGCATCGGCAACCGTGTCGAGGTCACGACGCCGGCTGCGTGACATGCTGTCGGTGCAGTCGCCCGCCGCCAGGGGGTGTCGTCGGAGAGCGTGGCCGCGCTCAGAACAGCGGCCACGGCACCGCCGGCATCTCGCCGCCCGGGGCCGGGAAGAGCCCGTCCTCCTGCAGCCGGGCGCACCGCGCGGCGAGGGCTGCGAGCTCGTCAGCGCTGAGCAGGTCCGCAAGACGCTCGCCGAGCTCGCCGTCCAGACCGTCGGCGACGCGGCCGACGCCTCCCAGCTCCTCGGCGGTCAATGGCTCGCCCAGCCAGCCCCACAGGACGGTGCGCAGCTTGTCCTCGTGATGGAACGTGAGCCCGTGGTCGACGCCGAAGCGGTGCCCGCCCTCCATGGCCAGGATGTGGTCGCCCTTGCGGTCGGCGTTGTTGACGATCACGTCGAACACCGCCATGCGCCGCAGCGCGGGCGAGTCCTCATGGACCAGGACGATCCGCTGACCGTCCTGGTCCTCGCCCTCGAGGACGGCCCGCCAGCCGGCCTCCGGCACCTGGTCCGCAGGGACCAGGTCCACGGGGCTCTGATCGGGGTCCCGCTCCTGCCAGAGCTGCACCATCCCCTCGCCGAACGGTCCGTCGCGCAGCCATGTGCTCGGCACGACCTCCCAGCCGAGGGCCTCGGAGACCAGGAAGGAGGCCACCTCCCGGCGGGCCAGGGTCCCGCCGGGGAAGTCCCAGAGCGGGGCCTCGCCCGCCACCGGCTTGTACACGACCACATCGTCGCCGATCCTGCCCAGGAACGTCGCGTTCGACGCCGTCGCGAGGCGACCGGTGAGCGTCAGCTCGGCGGTCACCAGATCAGCCTGGGACATCAGGACTCGGGGATGATGCAGGTGTGGCCATCGGGGTCGATGGGGTAGCCGCAGAGCGTGCACAGGGGACGCCCGGCGTCCACGACCTCGCGGGTGCGCTGGGTGAACGCCCGGGCGGTGCCGACGGGCATCTTCACCCTCAGCATCTCGGAGTCCTCGGCGAAGGAGTCCTCCGCGAACGCGTCCTCTGCGAGCCCCTCGTCGAGCTCGTCGTCGGCGGGCAGCGGATGCGCCTCGATGATCACCTGCGCCGTGGTGGGGTCCCAGCCGATGCCGATGGTGCCGGCGCGGAACTGCTCCTGGACGGTCTCGAGCGGATCGTTGTCGACGAGCTCGACGGGCGTGCTGGTGGGCACGCTCCAGCGGTTGCCCTCGACCTCGCGGAGCCGGTCGAGGATCTCGTCGATCTTCTGCGCGAGCAGGGCCGACTGCTCCTTCTCGAGGGCGATGCTCACGATCTGCGCCCCCGTGCGCGCCTGCAGGTAGAACGTCCGGGCCCCGGGACGCCCGAGGGTCCCGATGACGACCCGGTCCGGCCAGTCGAACTCATGAACATGGGCGGGCACGTCGGTCATGGGACGATCCTAGGCGCCGGGCCGTCGGCAGCGGGAGCTCCCGCACCGCCGCCCACCGCGGCGTCGCCGGCGCGGGCGCCCTTCGCGAGCCAGGACAGATCGCCGGAGTCGGTGTTGATCGCCAGGACCCGCGGCCTGCTCGGGCCGTAGCTCACGATCGACACCGAGGCGGGTCCCGCCTCGAGCCGCTGGAACATGTCCAGGTGCATGCCGAGCGCATCGGCCAGGACCGACTTGATGATGTCGCCATGGCTCACCGCCACCCACACCGCCCCCGGACCGTGCTCGGCCTCGATCTCCGCATCATGGCGCCTGATCGCCGCCACCGCCCTGGCCTGCATCCTCCTCATGGACTCGCCGCCGGGGAAGACCACCGCGGAGGGATGCGACTGCACGGTCCGCCACAGGTCCTCCTGCGCGAGCTCGTCGAGCCGTCGGTCCTGCCACCGGCCGTAGTCGCACTCCGTGATCCCGTCCTCGACCGACGAGGGCGGCGCGACCGCCTGACGCTCGACGATGGCCCGGGCGGTCTCCCGGCAGCGGTCGAGAGGGCTGGAGACCACGCGGACCACGGGCACCGCCGCGATCCTGTCCCCGGTCCGCGCCGCCTGGTCCCGTCCGTGGGCGTCCAGGGCGACGCCGGGGGTCCGCCCTGCCAGCAGTCCTGTCGCATTGGCTGTGGTGCGACCGTGCCGCACGAGGAGAACTGTCGCCATCCCTCCAGCCTAGCTGCGTGGGTAGGGCCGTCGCGTGACACAGCAGCGGAGCTTTCGACCGAGCAGCCTCGCCGACGCCGCCTGGATGGACGTGCTCCGTGGGGTGGTCATGCGGCCCGACGTCCCCTGTGTTCGACGCCCTTCCCCTGCTCGACCGAGTCGGACCGCAGCCGTCGGCAGGTGGGTCCGGCGGCGATGCCGTCGAGCCGGTCCGTCGCGGCCTCGAGGGCGGGGACGACGCGGCGTATCCTGGGCCGCACGGCAACGGAAGGATCGTGATGAGCGCACCGCACCAGAAGCCCGACCATGACCACGCGCCCGGCCCGGGGGAGGAGACCCCGCTCCCGGACCTCGAGGACGACGAGACGATCGCGCCCCGCCCCGAGGAGGAGGTCGCCGACCTGGACCGCGAGGGTCCCGTCGCGAAGGGGCCCGGGGACGCCGCCGAGTGATCCATCTCCCCCGAGCGGCGGCTGACGGCCTCGTGGCAGGTCGAACCGCACGACGAGGGGCACAGCATGGGCGGCATCTCGCCAGCGGGCACGAGAGGCGAGGGCCGCACAGGCATCGTCGAGGTCGCCGGGCGACTGGTCTGCGGCGATCTCGACGAGGCAGCGGCGGTCCGCCGGCACCTGGCCGAGCAGGTCGCCCTCATCCGCGCCGAGCCCGGATGCCTCCGCTTCGAGGTCGAGCCGACCGAGGATCCCCTGGTCTGGACGGTCTCCGAGCTGTTCGTGGACCGTGCCGCGTTCGAGGTGCACCAGGTCAGCGCGGCTGCGGCGTCAGCGTGCGGGTGTACTGCACCTCGCCGGTCGCATCGATCAGCTCCACGGTGAACTCCTCGCCGTCGGGCGCGATCTCCACCCGGCCGAAGAACTGGCCCTTCCCGTCGCGCGGGGAGCCCATCGCGGGGCCGGCCTTCTGGAAGTCGACCTCGGGGCCGAAGGTGCCGTCCATCTCGTTGGGGCCGAAGGAGCCGGCGTTGATCGGTCCGGCCACGAACTCCCAGAACGGGTCGAAGTCGGTGAACGCGGCCCGGTCGGGGGAGTAGTGGTGCGCGGCGCAGTAGTGGACGTCGCCGGTGAGGAAGACGACGTTGCGGGTGCGCTGGGACTTGATCCCCGACAGCAGGCGCGCGAGCTCCAGCTCACGGCCCAGCGGCGCACCGTCCTCGGCGTTGGCGATCGACTCCTGGCCCTCGCCGTCGGGCACCACGATCCCCAGCGGCAGATCCGCGAGGATCACCTTCCAGGTCGCCTGCGACCTGCGCAGACCCTTCAACAGCCACTGCAGCTGCTCCTCGCCGAGCATCGACGTGGCGCGCTGCTCCTTGCCGTCGGTGTTCTCGCCCTTGTGGGTGCGCATGTCGAGCACGAACACGTCCAGCGCCGGGCCGCGGGATATCTTCCGGTAGATGCGCTCCGGCTCGAAGCCGGTGCCGGGGGTCAGGGAGCGCACGTCGGCGATCGGCTGGTACTCCTGCCAGGCGCGTCGGCCGCGCGCGGCGAGTGTGTCCACGTCGACGACGGAGTAGCGGTCGTCCTCCAGCACCTCGCCGGGCCACCAGTTGTTGGTGGTCTCGTGGTCGTCCCAGGTGGCGATGACCGGGACCTCGGCGTACAGCGCGCGGACGTTCACGTCCCTCAGGTTGTAGCTGTGGCGGCCGCGGAACTCCCGCAGCGTCTCGGCCACCTTCGCGACCTCCTCGGTGACCAGGTTGCGCCAGATCGTGCCGTCGGGCTCCTCGATGCTCTCCTCGATCGGGCCGTCGGCGTAGATGGTGTCGCCCGCGTGCAGGAAGAAGTCCGGCTCCACGGCGCGCATCGCCTCGTAGCCGAACATGCCGCCGACGTCGGGGTTGATGCCGTAGCCCTGGCCCTCGGTGTCGGCCGTCCAGACGAAGGACTGCGCCCCGTCGGAGCGGTGCCCGGGCGCGGTCCCGAAGCGGCCCGTGCCGACCTCGCCCCGCTTCCCGTTCTCGTCCTCGAAGAACAGCTCGACCTCGAACTTCGTGTCGGAGGGGAGGTCCGTCGCGCTGATCCGGGCGGTGAAGTCGGTCCGCTCGGTGGCCCAGGGGCCGCGCAGCACGAGCGGCTCGCCGTCCCGGCCGCGGGCCTTCCCGCGGCCCTTCGAGGAGGAGGTGAGGCGACGGCCCTCACGGTCCAGGGCGTGCAGGACGGCGTGGAGCCGGCCCTCGCCCGAGGCGCGGGACCAGAGCACGGCGGAGTCCATGGTGACGTCCCCGGTCTGCAGGCCGGAGGGCAGGGTCAGGGACGCGGCGCCGGGGCGGGTAGGAGCGGGACGAGCGGGCGCGGCGGAGGCGGCGCGCGGGGTGATGGCGGGGACTGCGGCGGCGAGGGAGGCCGCGGCGGCGCCCTTGAGGAGGGTGCGACGGGCGGGGGAGCGGAAGCTGTCCATGCCGGCAGTGAACTCCTCCGGGGTGACGCGGGCGTGGCCCGACGGTGAACTCCGGGCGAGCCCGGCGGTCACCGCCCGGTCCTGCTGTCGTCCCCGCAGCACGCGACTACCGTGGGGCCATGAGCACAGCGAAGCCGCAGCGACCCGACCACATCGAGGTGCGCGGAGCGCGCGTGCACAACCTCCGCGGCCTCGACGTCGACATCCCGCTGGACCGTCTGGTCGCCATCGCCGGCGTCTCCGGCTCCGGCAAGTCCTCCCTCGCCATGGGCGTGGTCTACGCCGAGGGCTCCCGCCGCTACGTCGAGGCGCTGTCGACCTACACCCGCCGACGCATGGCGCAGGCCCCGCGCGCGGACGTCGACGAGGTCGTGCACGTCCCCGCCGCGCTCGCGCTGCGCCAGCGGCCCGGGGTGCCGAGCGTCCGCTCCACCTTCGGCACCTCCACCGAGCTGCTGAACGTGCTGCGCCTGATGTACTCGCGCCTGGCCTCCCACCTCTGCCCGAACGGGCACCGCGTCCCGCCCTCGCTGCTCGTCGCCGCCGAGGAGCCCTATCCCTGCCCGGAGTGCGGAGCGGACGTGGACCCGCCCGGCGCCGAGGCGCTCGCCTTCAACTCCGAGGGCGCCTGCCCCGCCTGCGAGGGCACCGGGATCGTGCGCGAGGTCGACGACGACGCCCTGGTCCCGGACCCCTCGAAGACCCTCGACGAGGGCGCCGTGAAGCCCTGGAACATGTTCGGCTGGAAGGTGCAGCCGGACATCGCCCGCGAGTTCGGGGTGCGCACCGACGTGCCCTGGCGGGACCTCGAGGACTGGGAGAAGGAGATCGTCCTGGACGGCCCCGAGGAGAAGAAGGCGATCACGATCCGCTCGAAGAAGGGTGCCCACGACCTCGACTTCACCTTCCGCAACGCCCGCCTCACCGTCACCGAGGAGCTGCGCCGCGCCCACGACGAGAGGCGGCTCGCCCGCGTCTCCCGCTTCCTGGTCGAGCGCACCTGCCCCGCCTGCGAGGGCACGCGGCTCTCGCCCGCGGCGCGGCAACCCGAGATCGACGGGAAGGACCTCGCCGTCGCCTCCGCGATGACGCTCGACGAGCTCCTGGACTGGGCGCCGAGGATCATCGAGCCCCTACCGTCCGAGATGCATCCGATGGCGCGCGGGCTGGTGGACCAGTTCCTGCAGATGGCGGAGCGTCTCGTCCACCTCGGCCTCGGCTATCTCTCCCTGGACCGGGCCGGCTCCACCCTCTCGACAGGGGAGCGCCAGCGCGCCCAGCTCGCGCGCGCCGTCCGCAACCGCACCACCGGCGTGCTCTACGTGCTCGACGAGCCCAGCATCGGCATGCACCCCTCGAACATCGACGGGCTCGTCGAGCTGATCGGCGACCTGCTCGCTGACGGGAACTCCGTGCTCGTCGTCGACCACGACGTGCAGCTGCTGCGCGAGGCCGACGAGATCCTCGAGATCGGCCCCGGCGCGGGCGGCGACGGCGGCACCGTCATCGCCCAGGGGAGCGTCGAGGAGATCATCGTCGACGCCGCCTCCCGGCTCGGCCCGTTCCTCGACGGCCGCGAGGAGATCGTCGTCCGCGAGCGCGCCGCCGAGCAGGACGTCTTCGCGCACGGCGCGATCCGCCTGGAGAGCGCCCCGCTGCACACCGTCCGGGAGCTCGACGTCTCCGTGCCGCGCGGCCGCCTCACCGCGGTCACCGGCGTCTCCGGCTCGGGCAAGACCACCCTGGTGCTCGAGACGCTCGTGCCCGCGCTGCGCGCGAGCAGCGAGGGCCGCGAACTGCCCGGCCACGTGCACTCGCTCGAGGCCGACGGGGTCGAGCACGTCCACCGCATCGACGCGACCCCGATCGGCGTGAACGTCCGCTCTACCGTCGCCACCTACTCGGGGGTGCTGGACCCCCTGCGGCGCGAGTTCGCCCGCACCCCGGCCGCGCAGGAGCGCGGACTGACCATGGGCGACTTCTCCTACAACACCGGCTCCCTGCGCTGTCCGCGCTGCGAGGGCACGGGCCGCGTCGAGCTCGACGTGCAGTTCCTGCCCGACGTCGACATCGACTGCCCCGACTGCGAGGGCAGCCGCTACGCCCCTGAGGCCTCGGAGATCCGGCGAGGGGACGAGACCCTGCCCGGCCTGCTCTCCGCCACCGTCGCAGAGGCGATCGAGCTCGTCGGCGACGTCCGCGCCGTCCGCCGCACCCTCGAGACCCTGGTCGACCTGGGGCTCGGCTATCTCACCCTGGGCGAGGACACCCCGGCCCTCTCGGGTGGCGAGGCGCAGCGCCTCAAGCTCGCCGGGCAGATGGGCCGCACCCAGCGCGACGCCGTGTTCGTCTTCGACGAGCCGAGCGTCGGCCTGCACCCGCTGGACGTGCGCACCCTCGTGCACGTCCTGGACCGGCTCGTCGACAACGGCGCGACCGTCCTGGTCATCGAGCACGACCTCGACCTGATCGCCAACGCCGACTGGGTGATCGACATGGGACCGGGCGGCGGCGCCGCGGGCGGCCGCCTCGTCGCCCGCGGCACCCCCGAGCAGATCGCCGCCGACGACGACAGCCTCACGGGCGCCCACCTGCGCCGCCACCTGGGCGGATGACGGCGACGGCGCGTGCGGGACCCCTCGTCGGCAGTCGTCGTCGCCGCGATGCCGCGCTCCGCGCGACCGCTCATGCGCCGATGAGGGGGCGCGTGGCGGGATCACGTGGGACACCCCGCCTGTGCAGAGCACCGACGAGCCCCAGCAACCCCACCGCTCGGCGCGACGGCGAGGACTGGCCGCCGAGATCATCAACTGACGAGGGCGCGGATACGCTCCACAGCTAGGCTGGCCCCGGCCGTGCGCCGAGGCGCGGCGCCCCGGCACGAGGAGACCCCATGGCCCTGCACGAGATCACCCTCCCTTCCGCGAACGGTCGCGACGAGATCCAGGCGTGGCTGCACGTGCCCGCCGCCGAGCCCCGCGGGATCGTGCAGATCGTGCACGGACTCGGCGAGCACTCCCGCCGCTACCTGCATGTGATCAGCGCTCTCGTCGACGACGGCTTCGCCGTCCTCGCGGGCGACCACGCCGGCCACGGCGCGACCGCGATGCGCTCGGGAATCTGGGCGGACGCCGGGGACGAGGCGGCGCGCGTCGTCGTCGAGGACGAGCTCGCGCTCCAGTCTCGTGCCCGTGAGATCCTGCCCGGCCTGCCGCACGTCCTCTACGGACACAGCTGGGGCTCGATGATCGCGCGCGTCGTCGCGATCGCACCGCAGGCGCAGCTCGCCGGTCTGGTGCTCGGCGGGATCGCGGCGCAGATGCGAGGGATCGAGGCGAGCATCGACCGCGAGGCGCTCGCCGCCCTCGCCACCAGCGCGCAGAGGGCCGACCCCGCCCCCGAGGAGCTCGTCGGCCAGCTCTTCGACGGGTTCCTCGACCGCTTCGGGGAGGACGCCGGGCCCACCGCCTGGGTCGCGTTCGACGAGGACGTCGTCACCGACCACGGCCGCGACCCCCTCAACAACTTCGGTGCCCCCATGAGCGCCCGCTTCCTCCAGGGCTTCGTGGACGTCTACGACCGGGCGAACTCCGAGTCGTTCTACTCCGACCTGCCCGCCGAGCTGCCCGTGCTGATCCTCGCCGGCGACCAGGACCCGGTGGCGAACTACGGCGAGGGCGCGCTCCACGTCGCGAACCGCCTGCACGAGGCCGGACACGCCGACGTGCGCACCCGCGTCTACCCGGGCGTGCGCCACGAGGTCCACAACGAGCCCACCACCCGCGACGACGTCGTGCAGGAGATCCTCGCCTTCGCCGCGCGCGCGGCGGAGCGGAGCCGAGACGAGGGGTGACGGGCGGCGCCTCAGCCGTGACGCGGGTCGCGCTGCCGCTGCGGCAGCCGGCTGACCCGGATCCTCTCCATCACCTCGGCGAGACCCTTCTTCGACATCACGAACCCGTCAGGCAGGATGATGGGGCTGGTCAGGGGGTTTCCCTTTTCGTCGGTGCGGGTGGTGTGGCCGAGGACGATCCGCACGTGCTCGCTCTGGGCGTCCCCGCTGCCATCCCGATGGTGGTCGACGTGGTGGATCTCGTGCCAGAACAGTCCGAGCTCGACCACCCGCCGCCCGCCGCGGCGGGATGACATGGTGACGCCCTCGCTGCTCAGGGCGAGCCGGCGCCCGCGCACCACGGGCCGGAGGGCGAGGACCGTTCCCGTGACGAAGAACGGGGCGACCAGCACGCAGAGCCACCCCTTGAGCGAGGCGATGCCGTCGTCCTGGAAGGACTCGGCCGCAGTCAGCGCGGCGAACGTCGTCAGCAGCAGTGCCGCCAGGCAGGCGAGGATCCCCTTGGCGACGCTGGCCCGCACGGTCACCGCTCCGGTGCGGTGGAACTCCTCCCAGCGTCTCTCCACCTGTGCGCGGCCCATCTGCTCAGAGCCCCTCGGGCAGCGGGTGCTCGCCCTTGATCACGAAGAAGGAGCCGCGGATCTCGCCGGCGAGCGCGTTCGCGCGCAGCCCGGCGAGGGCGCTCTCGACGGGCGAGGACTCCAGGCCCTCGGACGTGACGTCGGTGAACGAGACGGGCGTGGCGGGCATGGTTCCTCCTGTGGAGCGGGCGGCGGGGACTGCGCCGGTCAGAGCGTACGCCTCGCGGCGAGGGCACGATGGGCGGACGGACCGGAACGGCGTGCAGGTCCGCCGCCCCTCGGGGATCCTGGCCGACGGCGGCTCGGCTCAGCCGCGGCGCGGGTCGGGGCTCTGCTGCCGGTGCTGCGCCGCCAGGTAGTCCCGGATCGCCTCCAGCAGCTCGGCGAGATCCCTCTTCGATATCCTGCCCCGGCGCGCCGCCCCCGGGGCTGCCGCCGCGAGCGTATCCCGGACACGGTCATGCCACGATGAGCGCATGGAACCCGATGACGTGCAGTTCTTCCTGATGCTCGAGGAACAGGTGTGGCAGGCGCAGGTCACGGGGGATGCCGAGGCCGAGCGGGAGCTCCTGCCCACGGACTTCCTCGGCGTGGACGCCGGCGGGTTCAACGACCTCGAGCGCCATCTCTCCCAGCTGGCCGACGGGCCGATCACCGCGGACTTCGCGCTGACCGAGGCCCGCCTGCTGCGGGTGGGGGAGGACGCCGTGCTGCTGAGCTACCGGGCCGACGCCCGCGCCCCTGCCGCGGTGCACGAAGAGCGCTTCTACATCTCCTCGCTGTGGCAGCGCCGCGAGGGCCGCTGGTGGAACACCTTCAGCCAGGACACCCCGGGCGCGTCCGACGGGTGATCATCGCTGCCGCTCCGGGAAGCGGCCACCGTCCTCGCGCGCCGAACGAGCGGGATCGAGCAGGTGCCGCATCGCCGCGGTGAACACTTCGCGGTCCGGCAGGACGTCGCCTGGGAGGAGTTCGACCTGCCGCTGCGCACCGGCGGCGATGACTTCTCCGATCTCGTGTGGGCGCTGCTGCAGGAGATCCCCTATGGCGAGACGACCACCTGCGGCGCGCTGGCCGCGCAGCTCGGATCCCGCGGCCACGCCCAGCGCGTCGGCCGGAACCCGCTGAGCGGCGTCGTGCCATGCCACCGCGTGGTCGGGGCCGATGTCTCCCTCACCGGCTCCGCCGGCGGCTTCGAGCGCAAGCGCACCCTGCTCGAGCCGAGGAGCCCGCCGAGCGCAGCGCCGAGCGACTGTTCTGAGCGGCGAGGAGAGGCGCACGACAGGTTCTGAGACCGCCTCGTGGTCCCGCCGCCGCGTCGAGGCGGCCGGTCCCTTCGACCACCGGGCCGCGCTCGCGGACCTGACCGCGCACTGGTTCGACCTCGCCGCGGCTACGCGGCGACGAGGCTGTGGGCCTTCGGCGGATGAGACGGGGCCGACGGCGTGATCGCCGTCGGCCCCGTGCCGCGCTCGCGCCTCGCTCTCACGAACGACCCGCGTGGGCTCTGATCAGGCCTGCTCGCCCCGGATGAGGTCCGAGGCGCGCTCGCCGATCAGCATCGTGGTGATGTTGGGGTTCACCGCGACCAGCTGCGGCATGACCGAGCCGTCCACGACCCGCAGGCCCGTGACGCCCTTGACCCGCAGCTGAGGGTCCAGCGGCGACATCTCGTCGTCGGCCGCGCCCATCCGCACCGTCCCGGCCGGGTGGTAGACGGTGTTGTGGGTCTTCGCGACGTACTCGGCGATCTCCTCGTCGCTCTGCACGCCCTCGCCCGGGAACAGCTCCCGGCCGCGGTAGGCGTCCATCCCGGACTGGGCGACGATCTCGCGGGCCTTGCGGATGCCCGCGACGGCCACGCGCATGTCGTGGCCCTCCTCGTCGGTGAAGTAGCGCGGATCGACCTTCGGCTTGTCGCGGTAGTCGATCGAGCGCAGCCGCACCGTGCCGCGGGAGCGCGCGTGGGTGACGTTCGGGGTCAGGGCGAAGGATTCCGGGGAGGTGGGGTAGCCCTGGCGGCGGGTGTGCATGTCGAAGGGCACCGAGCCGTAGTGCATCATCAGGTCCGGCAGGTCCAGACCCTCCTCGGTGGGGGTGAAGATCCCGATCTCCCACCACTGCGTGGACTCGCGCGTCATCTTCTGCGTCGACTCCCAGGAGATGACCGCCTCGGGATGGTCCTGCAGGTTCGAGCCGACGCCGGGGGAGTCCACGCGCACCTCGATGCCCACCTCGCGCAGGTGATCGGCGGGGCCGATTCCGGAGAGCATCAGCAGCTTCGGCGAGTCGATCGCGCCGGCGGAGAGGATGACCTCCTTGCGGGCGTTCATGATCGAGGAGCGGTCGAAGGAGTTGTCGATGTACTCCACGCCCGTGGCCCGCTGGTCCTCGTCGAAGAGGACCTGCATGACCTGGTGCCCGGTGAGGACGTGCAGGTTCTCCCGGTCCCGGATCGGGTGGAGGTAGGAGACGGAGGAGGAGGCGCGGGTGCCGTCGGCCTGACGGTTGACCTGGAACCAGTTCGCGCCGTTGACGACGGTGGAGAAGTCGTTGAAGCGGGCGCGGGGGATCCCGGCCTGCTCGCACGCGTCGAGCAGGGCGATGCCGAGCTTGTCGTCGGCCGGGGCGTCCATCAGCTCGACGGGGCCTGCGCTGCCGTGGCCGGCGCCCTCGCGGTCGCGGTTGTTCTCCAGCCGCTCGATCAGGGGGAGCATTTCCTTCGAGCCCCAGCCCTCGGCACCGAGGCGCTCCCACAGGTCCATGTCCTCCGCCGGGGGGTGGAAGGCGATGCAGGAGTTGTGGGAGGAGCATCCGCCCAGCACCTTCGCCCGGGCGTGGCGCATGAAGGAGTTGCCGTTCTCCTGCGGCTCGATCGGGTAGTCCCAGTCCAGCCCGGACTCCAGCAGCTCGGGCCAGCGCTTCAGCTGCAGCACCTCCTCGTGGTCGAGGTCGTGCGGGCCGGCCTCGAGCAGCGCCACCTCGAGACTCGGGTCCTCGCTCAGGCGGGCGGCGACGACGGCTCCGGCGGAGCCGCCGCCGACCACGATGTAGTCGTACTCGGCGATGGGGTTCTCGGACGCGAGGTCCTTGCGGGTCATCTCTCCTGCTTCCTGCTCGAGGGTGGGTCGGTGCGCACGCTCGGGTGCGCGAAGGGGGCGGCGCGCGGCGGCGCCTCGCCTGGTCAGTCCTTGCGGGGGAACCAGCCGGAGGCGGCCGGCTCGGTGTTCTGGTAGATGTGCTTGGCCTCGGTGTACTCCTCGAGACCCGTGGCGCCGAGCTCGCGCCCGAACCCGGACATCTTGAAGCCGCCCCACTCCGCCTGCGGCAGGTAGGGGTGGTAGTCGTTGATCCAGATCGTGCCGTGGCGCAGCGCGCGCGAGACCCGGTTCGCGGTGCCCGCGTCGGAGGTCCACACCGCGCCGGCCAGGCCGTACTCGGTGTGGTTGGCGATCTCGATCGCCTCCTGCTCGGTGGAGAAGGTCTCCACCGTGATCACCGGGCCGAAGCCCTCCTCGATCACGGCAGGGTTGTCCCGGGTGCAGCGGTCCAGCACCGTCGGGGCGTAGAAGAAGCCCTTCTCGTGCTCCGGGCCGCCCCAGTGGCCGCCGGTGCGCAGCCGCGCCCCGGCCTCGACGCCGCGCTTCACGTAGTCGGTGACCTTCTCGCGGTGGGCCTTCGAGATCAGCGGACCGGTCTCGGCGCTCTCGTCGAACGGGCCGCCCATGACGATGCCCTCGGCGCGGGCGACGAGGTCGTCGACGAACCGCTCGGCGATGGACTCGTGGATGATCAGGCGCGTGCCCGCCGAGCACACCAGGCCCGAGTCGAGGAAGCCGGCGTTCAGCGCGTTGTCGAGCGCCGCCTCGTAGTCCGCGTCGGCGAAGACGACGTTGGGGTTCTTCCCGCCGAGCTCGAGGGCGACCTTCTTGATCCCCTTCGCGGCGGACTCGGCGATCTTCCGGCCGGTGACCAGGCCGCCCGTGAAGGAGACCAGGTCGATCTCCGGGTGGGAGGACAGCGGGGCGCCGACGGTGCCGCCGTCGCCGAGCACCAGGTTCGCCACGCCCTTGGGGAGCCCGAGCTCGTCGAGCACCTCCATCATCAGCATCGTGGTGTGCGGGGTGAGCTCGGCGGGCTTGATCACGAAGGCGTTGCCGGCCGCGAGGGCGGGCGCGATCTTCCACGCGCCCTGCAGCAGCGGGAAGTTCCACGGCGTGATCATGCCGCACACGCCGACGGGCTCGCGGACCACGCGGGAGATCACCGCGGCATCGCCCGCGTCGACCAGACGGCCCGGGTCCTGGTCGGCGATCTTCCCGAAGTAGCGGAAGCAGGAGGCGATGTCGTCCATGTCGCCCTCGGCCTCGACCAGGCGCTTGCCGGTGTCCTGCGCCTCGGCGCGGGCGAACTCGTCCTTCCGCTCGGCCAGACGGTCCGCGACGCGCAGCAGGAAGTCGCCGCGCTGGGCGGCCGGGGTGCCGGACCACTCGCCGCGCTCGAAGGCGGCGCGGGCGGCGAGGATCGCGCGCTCGACGTCCTCGGCGCCGGCCTCGGAGACCACGCCCACCTCGGTGCCGTCGGCCGGACAGGTGATCGTGCGGGTCTCACCGGTGGAGGACGGCACCCAGGCGCCGTCGATGAACAGGGTCGCGGGGCTCTCAGTCATGGTTCTCCTTCGTCGTCCGCGCGGTGGCGGGGTCGGTGGGCTGGTCGGGCTGGGTCGCATCGGACCGGTGGTCCTCGCCCTGGGCGCCTTCGGGCTCGGCGTCGACGTGGTCGGCGTCGTCCCAGGTGTCCGGGGCGGTGACAGGGATCGTGCCGGTGGCGGTGCCGATCTCGTCGCTCATCGTCAGGTACATGATGTGAGCGTCGTAGGCGTCCAGGACGTCGCTGATGACCTGCTCCTTCGTGTACCCCATGATGTCGCGTCCGCGGGAGCCGGTGCGCGAGAAGATCTCGATGCGGTAGTAGACGTCCCGCACGGTGGAGAGGTTCGCGGCGAAGCTCGGCACCGAGTACGCGACCGGGTAGGCCTGGTACTTGAAGTCCTCGGCATGCGGGAACGAGACGACCAGGTCGATGTACGGCACGCCGTGGTCGGGATGCTCGCCGCGATGGCAGGAGACGTCCGCGCCGAGGGCGCGCAGCTCCGAGGCGACCTCCTCGACGGCGGGGGTCGCGACCTCCGCCACGAAGGCGCGGGCCCTGCCCTCGTCGGCGTAGGACATGCGGCCGCGCAGGCGCTGCTGCCACGGGACGCGGTCGTGGGACTCGCCGCCGCGCACCCGGGAGGTGAGCACGCCGGGCAGGGCCGCGGTGCGGGCGTCGAGGTTCATCTGCTCGGTGCGCAGCACCTTCCACAGGCTGAACATCACCAGGTACATCAGGATCGACAGCGGCAGGCCCACCACCACGGTCGCGGCCTGGAGGGTGTACACCCCGTCGATGAAGAGCATCACGAGGGTGAGCGCGCCGGTGATCACGGCCCATACGATCCGCAGCCAGGGCGGGCCGTCGGAGTCCGTGGTGGAGGCCTTCGAGGTCATGTTCGCCATCACCAGCGAGCCGGAGTCCGCGGAGGTGACGTAGAAGAACAATCCCGTCACCACGGCGAGCGAGACGGTGAAGAGCGCGCCCGGGTACTGCTCGAGCAGGTTGAAGAAGCCGGACTCGGGCTGGTTCACGGCGAGGTCGAGGAAGTCTCCGTCGCCTGCGAAGCTCAGTGCGGCGTTCCCGAAGATGGACACCCACAGCAGGATGAACGAGAAGGGGATCAGCAGCACGCCGACGACGAACTCGCGAAGGGTGCGGCCACGGGAGATGCGCGCCAGGAACAGGCTCACGAAGGGCGCCCAGGCGATCCACCACGCCCAGAAGAACAGGGTCCAGTCCGCCATCCACTGGTCGGAGGGGTAGTCGGCGGCGCCGTCGGTGTAGGCGAAGGTGTTCATCATCATCCCGGGGAAGCGGGAGAAGAAGTCGCCGATGTTCTGGACGAGGGCGTTGAGCAGCTGGTGGGTCTGCCCGGAGAAGAGCACCCACAGCATCAGTGCGATCGCCAGCAGCACGTTGAGCTCGGACAGGCGACGGATGCCCTTGTCGACGCCGGAGACGGTCGAGACGATCGTGATGCCGACCGCGAGCGCCATCAGAGCGATCTGCACCGCGATCGAGTTCGGGATCCCGAACAGGGCGGAGAGCCCGTAGTTCAGGAACACCACGCCGATGCCGAGGGAGACGGAGATCCCGAAGATCGTGCCGATCGTCGAGCCGATCTCGGCGACATGGCCGACGGCGCCGTGGATGCGCCGGCCGAAGATCGGTGCGAGCGCCGAGCGGATCGACAGCGGCAGGTGGTACCGATAGGCGAACAGGCCGAAGGCCATGCCCATCAGCGCGTACATCGCCCACCCGGGGATGCCGTAGTGGAAGATCGTCCAGATCGTCGCCATCCGGGCGGCCTCGTCGGAGCCCGCCGGCGCATCGGGCGGGGTGAGGATGTTCGTGGCCGGGCCCGAGATGCCGAAGAACATCAGGTCCACGCCGATGCCGGCCGCGAAGAGCATCGCCGCCCAGGTGAAGAGGTTGTACTTCGGCACGGAATGATCCGGACCCATCCGGGTGCGGCCCACGCGGGAGAGCGCCACGAGCAGAACGAAGACGACCACGATCGCGGCGGTCAGGACGTAGTACCAGCCGAAGTTCGTCGCGATCCAGGCCATCGAGCCGAAGATCGCGGTCTCGGCGGCTCCGGGCCAGATCGCGGCGAACAGCACGAACGCCACGATGATCACGGAGGTGCCGACGAAGACCGGCAGGTTCACGCGGGAGTGCGCGGGCCGGGCGCCTCCCTCCTTCTGTGCGCTGGGGGCGGGCGGGGCCTCGGCCATCACGATCCTCTCGGTCGACGCTCGGGACATGACCGCTCGCGGCACGAGCGATCGGGCGGGGAGATCCGGCTCGGCGAGCGAGGACCGCTGCTCCTGCGCGGACGTTGTCCCTGGCCGCCGACCGAGCACGACTCTAGGAACGGATTGTCGGATGCTCCAGTTCCATGGACGATTCGTGAGGAACCAGTCAGGCAGCTGCGCGGGATTGCCGGGATCGTCCCGGGATCGCCCTGACCTGCGCAGGGAGTGGGCAGGTGGCTTCTCTCGCCCCGTGGAGCCCGTGCGCTCCCCGCACCGCGCGCGCCGTCGGGCAGGTGAGGAGGGTGGCTGCGCTCACGTCCGGGAGCGCAGGGAGGCGAGCATCGCGGGCAGGATCGCGACCGCGGAGCCGGTCAGGCACAGCACGCCGCCGAGCGCGGCGAGCGGCGGCGGCACCTCGCCGAGGATCGTCCAGGCGAGCACCACCGTGATCGCTGGGACGATCAGGGAGGAGGAGGTGAGCACCCCGGCCGGCGTGTGGGTGAGGGCGTAGCCCCACAGCAGGAAGGCGGCCGCGGTGGGCAGCACGCCCATGTACACGACCGCCGCGACCGCCGAGGCCGGGGCGCGGCCCAGCTCCGCGACGAGCTGCGGGGCGAAGGGCAGGCAGGCCAGCATCCCCGCCGTCATCCCGACGACGGTCATCGAGGTCGAGTCGATGTGGGCCAGCAGCGGCTTCTGCCCCAGCACGCTGCCGGCGTAGAGCACGGCCGCGAGCAGCCCGAGCACGAGCCCCGGTCCCTCCACGTGCCCGGTCGAGGTGGCCAGGGTGATCAGCCCGATCCCGCACAGCGCGATCACGACGCCGACGAGCAGCCGCAGGGACAGCCCCTCGCCGAGCAGCACGCCGGAGGCGACGGCCACGATCAGCGGCGCGAGGTTCACGAGCATCGCGGCGGTCGCGGGATCCAGGAACAGCTCCGAGGCGTTGAGCGCCACCGAGTACACGCAGAACCAGGTCGCACCCCAGGCGAGCACGCCGGCCCATATCCTGCCGCTCCGCGGCGTCCGCACCCGCCCGGTCAGCACGAGCGGGAGCATCACCAGCACCGCGGTCACCATCCGCAGCAGCGTCATCGCCCCGGGGGAGAGGTGCGCACCGGAGAAGCGGATGACGATGAAGGAGGACGCCCAGAGCAGCATCACCGCGGCGGCGGCGAGCCAGGGCAGCGCCGGGCGGGACGGTGCGGCGGGGGCGACGGGGGAGGGCATGCCTCCATCGTGCTCCTCCCTCGGACGCGAGGACGAAACGCCGGCGCGGGTCTCACGGCTCGGCCGGCATCGGTGGAGCGGCCGACGGGCCGCGGCGCGGCGTGCCGCCCGGCTCGTCGCCCCTCAGGCCCGAGCCGGGGTCCAGCCGAGCGCCGGTCCGAGCCGGGTGGCGATGTCGGTGAGGATCTGCACGTAGTCCTCGTGGGCGAAGCTGAAGGGGAGCGCGAAGGCGACCTCGTCGACCTCGCGGAAGCCCTCGTGCGCCCACAGCTGCTCGGCGATCTCCTCGCTCGTGCCCACCAGGTCCGGGGCGAACATCATCCGGCGCGGACCCTGCGGGGCGCGGGTCCGGGGCAGGCGCTCTGCGGCATAGGCGCGGTAGCGCTCCGCCTGGGCGGCCGAGGCCGAGTCGGTGGGGATCACGACCAGGCCCTGCGAGGCGCGGCTGCCGCCCGCGGCACGGAAGGCGCGGATCTGTGCGGCCTGGACCGCGGCGAAGTCCGGCTCCTCGTCGGGGCCGGGGAAGAGGACGCTGGAGGAGAGCAGGTGCAGGCCGTGCTCCCCGGCCCAGACAGCGGAGTCGAGGGACCCGGCGCCGTACCAGAGCCGCTCTCGCAGACCGGGGGAGTGGGGCTCGACGCGGGCGGAGTACTCCTCGACCACGCCCTGCTTCCCCTCCAGCTCCCGCACCCGCTCGCCGGCGAGCAGGCCCGCGAGACGCTCCACCCTGGTCTTGGAGAAGTCCTCGACCTCGGCGGTGTCCGGGTAGAGGGCGTCCTTGACGGTGTCGTATTGCATCGGGGTGCCGACGCTGACGCCGGGATTGATCCGGCCGCCGGAGAGCACGTCGACGGTCGCGAGGTCCTCCGCGAGGCGCAGCGGGTTCTCCCAGCCCAGCGGCGTCACCGCGGTGCCCAGCTCGATGCGGGAGGTGCGCTGGCTCGCCGCGGCCATCACCGCGATCGGGGAGGAGATCCCGAACTGCAGGTGTCGGTGGCGCAGCCAGGCACTGTCGAGGCCGAGCTCCTCGCCGAGCTCGATGAGCGACAGGGTCGACTCGTGCCCGACCGCGGGATCGGCCGGATCGAACAGGCCGATGGTCAGGAAGCCGAGGCGGTGCAGGGGACGGGAGCGATCGGGCATCGGGGACCTTCCGGAGCAGGGCGCCCTGGGGCGCAGTGCGCTCATCGTAGCCAGCGATGCTGCCCGGTGATCAGCCGCGGTCGAGCAGACGCTCGAGCGGGATCGTGCCGTCCTGCCAGGGGGTCAGCAGCCACACCGCGAGATACGCGCCGACGCCGAGCACGGGCAGCAGGAAGGAGGCGAGCACGAGCAGGCGCATGAGCCACACGTTCAGTCCGGTGAGCTCGGCGAGGCCACCGGCGATGCCGCCGAGGATGCGCTGGGGGCCGCGGCGGAAGCGGAAGCCGCGGAGGGTGGCGAAGAAGGTGTTCATGACCGCGAGGCTAGGCGCGGTCGTGGCCCCACGGCACTGGGGCTGGCCCCCGTCCTCGGCGCGGGATTCCCGCTCGTGCTCCGGGCGGCGGGGACGGTTCCGCAGCTCCCAGGTCCGGCGGCTGTGGCCCGGTCCTGTCAGCCCTGCTCGCCGGCGGGCCAGGCGTTCGGCGTGCATCCCTGCAGGTCGATGGACTGCTGGAGCATGACCGGGGCGGTTGCGCCCTCGGCCGGGCAGGCGGCGTGGCCGTGGCCGAGGAAGTGACCCACCTCGTGGTTGATCATGTACGCGCGGTACTCGGCGAGGTCGTCGTAGGTGGGGGTCGCGTGCAGCCAGCGGTCGGAGTTCAGCGCCACCTCAGGCCCGATCCGGCAGCTCCACAGCCCGCCGGTCTTCGCCGGAAGGCACAGCTCGTCGACCGTGGGCGGGGAGCCGATCGAGATCGTGAACTTCGCCTCCGCCGGGTCCGCGACCCGGTGGAAGACGACGTCGGCCGGGCCCTGCCAGCCGCGCTCGTCGGCGAGCACGGCGGCGATCTCCTCCGCGGCCTCCTCGGCATCGACCCCGATCCCGTCCTCGACTCGCACCGCGTAGGTGCGCAGCACGCCCTCGGTCGGCGCGTCCCGAGCCGCGGAGGCGACGGTCCAGGTCCCGGCACCGACGGTTCCGCTGCGCACCATCTCCTCGTCACCGCCCGCCTCCTGGGTCTCCGCCTCGGGGGTCCGCTCCGCTGCGTCGTCGGTCGGCGTCGCCTCCTCGCCAGAGGCCTCTTCGCCGGTCGGCTCCGCCGCGGGGGCGTCGTCCTCCGCCGTGCTCCCGCCGCCCTCGTCGGAGGCGGCGGGCGTCTCCTCGCGCTCCGGGGCCGCGGTCTCCGCGGCGGTGCCGCCGTCCTGCTGCTCCGTCGACCTGCCCGCCCCGCGCACGAGCGAGACGAGCAGCAGCGCCAGCGCGATCACGACGAGCAGCACGAGCCCCGAGCGCACGAGGCGGCCCCGCCGTGTCAGGCGGAGGACGGGGCGGTGCGGCGTGGGCTCGGTCACCCCTCGAGGGTACGGGCGAGGTCCCTATTCTGGGCGGATGCCCACGCGCTATGTCGGCCTCGATCTGGCCGCCCAGGACCGTCGCACCGGGCTCGCGGTGCTGCGCGAGCAGGATCCCGCCTCTGGCGCGCTCGTGCTCGAGGAGGCGCGCACCGGAGTCGACGACGCCCTGATCGCGCAGAGGGTGCGCGGCGCGGGGAAGGTCGGGGTCGATGTGCCGGTCGGCTGGCCGCGCCGCTTCGTCGAGCTGCTCGCCGCCCAGGCGACCGGGACTCTCTCGCCGCCCGGGTCGACCGGGGACGGGTGGCGTCGAGGACTGGCGATGCGGGAGACCGACCGTGCCGTCCACGCCCGCACGGGCCTGACCCCGCTGAGCGTCTCCACGGACCGCATCGCCCATCCCGCGCTGCGCTGGGCCGGGATCGAGGCGCGGCTGCGGGAGGAGGGGATCGACGTCGCCCGCGACGGGAACGGGCGGATCTGCGAGGTCTACCCCGCGGCGGCGCTGTGGCGGTGGGGTCTGCCGCACCGCGGCTACAAGGGCACAGGCGGGCGCGCGGCGCGCCGCGGACTGGCCGAGGCGCTCGGCGGGCGGTTCCCCGGCCTGGACTGGGCCGGCCGGGACGCCGCCTGCGTGGAGGAGGACGACGTCCTGGACGCGGTGATCGCCGCGCTCATGGCCCGGGAGGTCGCGCGCGGCCGTGCCGTCCCGCCGCCGGGCCCGCTGCGGGAGATCGCCCTGGTCGAGGGGTGGATCTGGCTGCCCCGGTAGTCCGCAGCGTCCGGTCGGTCCCCAGCGCACCGCGTCCAGGTGTGGTCCTGTCGGCCGGCCCCGCCGCGACGGCTCAGTCCGCCTCCGGCAGATCCTCCTCGCGCAGCCTCGGCTCGACCCGCCGCTCGGGGGCGAAGCCGGCCTTGTCGGCGAAGAAGGCGCGGATGCGGTCCATGTCGGCGCGCACGTCCCCGGTCACCTCCATGATCGGGCCGAGCCCGCTGGTCATGGTGGTGCGGTCCACGAAGCCGAGGGTGAGCGGGAGCCCCGTCGCGCGCGCGATCCGATAGAAGCCGGACTTCCAGTGCGTGTGCTCCCCGCGCGTGCCGTCCGGGGTGATGACCAGCCCGAACACCGTGCCGGTGCGGACCAGGGCGGTGACCTCGTCGACCACCTTGGCGGGGTCGCGGCGGTCCACCGGGATGCCGCCGAGCGTTCGCATCACCGGTCCCTTCCAGCCGGTGAACAGGTCGTGTTTGCCCAGCCAGCGCAGCTTGATCCGCAGCCGCCAGGCGATCCCCAGCATGAGCACGAAGTCCCAGTTGGAGGTGTGCGGGGCGCCGATGAAGAGCGTGGGCCGGTCCGGGACGCGCTCGACGACGAGCCTCCAGGGCGACACCGCCCAGAACAGGCGTGCGATGAGCTGACGGATCATGGGCCGAGAGTAGGCGAGGAGCCTGCGAGCCGCGACGACCCGTCCCATCCCGGACGGCAGGCACCTGCCCGCGAGACCCGGAGTGACACTGCGCGGGCCGCCCGGCCGCCGCCCCGCTCCCCGCAGCACGACCGCCGCCCTGCGCCTCTGCTCAGTCGCCGCGCGGCTGCCGACGGGTCTGCTTGAGGTCGGCGCGGCGACGCTTGGCGGCGAGGCGTCGGCGACGGGAGCCGGCCGTCGGCC
>NZ_KV788962.1:0-9664 GCF_001807385.1 Brachybacterium sp. HMSC06H03
CGGAGGCCTCGCGGTGGGCGGCGGCGGTGATCCCGCCGCGGCGGTGGGCGGCCAGTACCCGGGCCACCTCCGCCGCGCACGTCCCGGGGCGGTCCACCGGCGTGACCAGCACGTCGCGGCCCGCGCCGATCGCGGCCAGGCCGGTGCGCAGGGAGGTCCCCATCCCCTCGCGCCAGCGCGGGTTCTGCTCCGTGCGCGCCCACGGCAACCCGTCCACGGCGGAGCCCACCCGCTCGGCGCCCGCGCCGGTGACGACCACGACCTCGGCGCAGCCGCCCTCGCGAAGGGCGCGGGCGACGTGCTCGACCAGGGGGCGCCGCGCTGGAGCAGCAGCGCTTTGGGGCCGCGGCCCAGGCGCCGTCCGGCGCCCGCGGCGAGGATCAGGCCGACGGGAGGCGCGGCCGCCTGCCGGGGGCCGTCGAGTGACGCGGCGCTCACCGTGCTAGGAGGTCGCTGCCGAACACGGGCAGGTCCCGCACCCTCACTCCGGTGGCGTGGTGGACGGCGTTGGCGATCGCCGCGGCGGCGCCGACGATGCCGATCTCGCCGATGCCGCGCGCGCCGAGCGGCCCGGCCTGGGGATCCTCCTCGTCCAGCCAATGCGCCTCGAGGGAGCGGATGTCCGCGTTGACGGGCACGTGGTACTCGGCGAGGTCGTGGTTGACGACGTGTCCGAAGCGGGGGTCGAGCTCACCCTTCTCGTGCAACGCCATCCCCACCCCCATGGTCATCCCGCCGAGGAGCTGCGAACGGGCAGTGCGGGGGTTGATGATCCGCCCGACGGAGAACACCCCGAGCATGCGGTCCAGACGGATCTCACCGGTCTCCTCCTGGACGCGGACCTGGGCGAACTGGGCGCCGTAGGAGTGCATGGCGAACTGCTTCTCGGCAGGGTTCTCCGCGGCCTCCCCGATCGTCTCGACGCCGTCGGCCGGGGCGGTGCCGTGCTCGCGCCGGAAAGCGTCCGCGGCGGCCAGCACGGCCGCGCTCCAGCTGGCGAGCCCGGTGGAGCCGCCGGCGACGGTCGCGTTCGGCAGCGCGGTGTCGCCGATCCGCAGCGCGATGCGGTCCGGGTCGACCTCGAGGGCGTCGGCGGCGACCTGGGTGAGAGCGGTCCAGGTGCCGGTGCCGAGGTCGGCGGCGCCGATGCCCACCTCGTAGACCCCCGCCTCGTGACGGATCCGGGCCTTCGAGCCGGGCTGCCGGGATGCGGGGTAGGTCGCCGAGGCGACGCCGGTGCCGATCAGCCACCCGCCCTCCCGGCGTGCGCGGGGCCGCGGGTCGCGGTCGGCCCAGCCGAAGCGGGCGGCGCCCTCGTGCAGGCAGTCGATCAGCCGGCGTCGGTTGAAGGGCATCCCTGTGTCGGGGTCATGCTCCGGCTCGTTGCGCACCCGCAGCTCGATCGGGTCGAGCCCGCAGGTCTCGGCGAGCTCGTCCATCATGATCTCCGGGCCCACCATCCCCGGTGCCTCGCCGGGGGCGCGCATCCAGGAGGGGACGGCGATGTCCAGCGGGAGCACGCGCGGGGTGATGCGACGGTGCTCGCCGGCGTACATCTGCCGGGAGGGTTTGATCGCCACCTCGGGGAACTCCTTGGTGTGCGAGGAGCTGGAGACCGCCTCGAGCCCGAAGGCGGTGATCGTGCCATCGGCCCGGGCCCCGATCCGGAGGTGCTGGGAGGTGGCGGGCCGGTAGCCGGTCAGCGCGAACATGTGCTGGCGGGTGACGGCATGCTTCACCGCGCGGCCGGGCACGGCGTGCGCGGCCAGCGCCGTGAGCATCATGTCCGCATGGGGCAGGCCCTTGGAGCCGAAGCCGCCGCCGACGTGCGGGCTGATGATCCGCAGCTGCTCGGGGTCGATGCCCAGCATCGGGGCGAGGGTCTGCCTCGCGGGGTGCACGCCCTGGGTCGAGGTCCACAGCGTGAGCTGCTCGCCGTCCCAGCGGGCGATGGTGGTGTGCGGCTCCATCGGGTTGTTGTGCTCGAGAGGGGTGGAGTACCGCTGGTCCACCACGATCTCCGCGGCGGCGAGCGCGGCCTCGAGGTCACCGGTGTCGATGTCGTCGGCGCCGCCCTCGGGTTCGCGCACTGCGGGGTGGTCGGGGCGGAAGTCGGCGTCGTGCGGTGCGGCCTCGGTGGTGACCACGACGAGGTCGGCGGCCTGGCGGGCCGTCTCCGGGGTCTCGGCGAGGACGGCGCCGAGGTACTGGCCGCGGAAGCCGATCCGGTCGTCCTGGAGGATCGCCAGCTCGCCGTCCTCGGTGTCCGCGAGCCGGAGGGCGTTCTCGTGGGTGATGACGCGCACCACCCCGTCGAGCGCGAGCGCGGCCGTGGCGTCGATCGAGGTGACGCGGCCGAGCGCGATCGTCGAGCACAGCGGGAAGAGATGGAGCGGATCCTCGACCGGGTGCTCGTAGGCGTAGGGGGCGAGGCCGCGCACCTTGTCGGGCCCGTCCAGACGCACCCGCGGGGTGCCGATCGCGGAGGCTCGCAGGAGGTCACTCATCACGGGGATCCTCGTTCTCCTCGCCCAGGCTGGCGAGCTCGGCGAGCACGCTCACCATCACGCCCTGGGCCATCGTCACCTTGAACTCGTTGCCCACGACGGGCCGGGCCTGCTCGAGCTCGGCCGCCGCGGCCCGGCGGAAGCTCTCGCGGGTGGCAGGGGCGCCGGCGAGGAGCTGCTCGGCGCGGCGGGCGCGCCAGGGGGCGTGGGCGACGCCTCCGAGGGCGATCCTCGCGGAGAGGATCGTGGGCTGCGTCGCCTCGACATCGAGCTCGAGCACCGCGGCGACCGAGACCAGGGCGAAGGCGAAGGAGGCGCGGTCGCGGATCTTGCGATACGTGGAACGGGTGCGGGCTGCGCGGCCGGGCGGGGGCAGCTCGACGGCGGTGATCAGGTCGCCGTGCTCGAGGACAGTGTCGCGCTCGGGCTCGTCCCCCGGCAGGCGGTGCAGTGCGGTGAGGGGCAGGCGCTTCTCGCCGTCGCTGCCCAGCACCACCACGGTCGCGTCCAGGGCGGCCAGCGCCACGGCCATGTCGGAAGGGTGAGTGGCGATGCACGCATCGGAGGCACCGAGGATCGCGTGGTAGCGGGTGTAGCCCCCGAGCGCCGAGCAGCCGCTGCCCGGGGCGCGCTTGTTGCAGGGGGTGGTGGGGTCCTGGAAGTAGACGCAGCGAGTGCGCTGCAGCAGGTTCCCGCCGGTGGTGGCGGCGTTGCGCAGCTGGCCCGAGGCGCCGGAGAGGAGGGCGCGGGAGAGCAACGGGTGGTCGCGGCGCACGCGCGGATCGGCGGCGAGATCGCTGTTGCGGACCATGGCGCCGACGCGCAGGCCGCCGTCCGGCAGCTCCTCGATGTCTGCCAGGTCGAGCCGGCCGAGGTCGACCAGCAGATCGGGGGCGGTGATCCCGAGCTTGAGGTGGTCGACGAGGTTGGTGCCGCCGGCGAGGTAGGTCGCGCCGGGCCGTTCGGCGACCGCGGCGACGGCGCCGGCGGGGTCGTCCGCACGTACGTAGTCGAAGGGTCTCATCGGTCCGTCCCCTCGCTCGCGGTGCTCGCCCCGGCCGCCTGCTGGACGGCAGCGACGATGTTGACGTAGGCGCCGCAGCGGCACAGGTTCCCGCTCATCCGCTCGCGGACCTCGTCCTCGGTGAGCTCGATCGGGTGGTCGTGGCCGTGGTCGTCGGTGACCACGCTGGGGTGCCCGTCGGCCGCCTCGCGGAGCACGCCGGTCGCGGAGCAGATCTGCCCGGGGGTGCAGTAGCCGCACTGGAAGGCGTCCTGCTCGAGGAAGGCGGCGTGCAGGGCGGAGAGCTCGCCGTCGGGGGCGAGGCCGTCCGAGGTGAGCACCTCCGCGCCGTCGAGGGACACGGCCAGCAGCAGGCAGGAGTTCAGCCGCCGTCCGTCGACCAGCACGGTGCAGGCACCGCACTGGCCGTGGTCACAGCCCTTCTTCGGGGACATGTTCCCCAGGTGGTCCCGCAGCGCGTCGAGCAGGGTGGTGCGCGGGTCGACGGTCAGGTCGTGCGGCTGACCGTCGATGACGAGGTGCACTGGATGGCCCATCGGGCGCCTCCGGATCAGGTCGGGATTCGACCGTACCGGCCGACCGAGGGCTCGGCAATCGGTTCCGCCGGGCACCGACCGATCGTTCGCCTGCACCGAGGGACACGGTCTCCGCAGTGGCAGGACCGGCGGGGCCGCGTTTGCAGCTCCTCCATCGACCCGCCGCTGTTCACCCGGTACCGTCGGGCGAGCTGCTGGACGGGGCCCGTTCCCCGGAGGCGGCGCTGAGGGACCTGCTGCGGGGGTGAGGGGAGGTCCTCGACGTCGCCGCCCGTGTCGTCCCCGCCGGGTCGGCGCCGCGGTCCCGCCGTCGCTGCGACACCGTCGGCGCCGCGGGTCAGCCGCTGAAGCCGCCGGAGTGCGCCATGTCCTTGAAGCGGGAGTAGTGCCCCTCGAAGGCGACGGGGATCGTCTTGGTCGCGCCGTTTCGGTGCTTGGCCACGATCAGGTCCGCCTCGCCGGCGCGCGCGGACTCCTTCTCGTAGTAGTCCTCGCGGTGGATCAGGAGGATGACGTCGGCGTCCTGCTCGATCGAGCCGGACTCTCGCAGGTCCGACATCATCGGGGTCTTGTCCGTGCGCTGCTCGCTGCCTCGGTTCAGCTGCGAGATCGCGATGACGGGGCAGTCGATCTCCTTGGCCAGCAGCTTCAGGGCTCGGGAGAACTCCGAGACCTCCTGCTGACGGGACTCGACCTTCTTGCCCGAGCTCATCAGCTGCAGGTAGTCGATGACCACGAGCCGCAGGTCGTGCTTCTGCTTCAGGCGGCGGCACTTGGCGCGGATCTCCATCAGCGACATGTTCGCGGAGTCGTCCATGAACAGGGGCGCATCGGCGATCCGGCTCATGGCGCGGGCCATGGACTGCCAGTCCCGGTCGTCCATCGAGCCGTCGCGCATGCGGTTCATCGGCACCTGCGACTCGGCCGAGAGCAGACGCATCGTGATCTCGGTCTTGTCCATCTCCAGGGAGAAGATGACCGAGGTCTGGCCGTTGTGGATCGAGGCGGAGCGCAGCACGTCCATGCCGAGCGTCGTCTTGCCCATGGCGGGGCGGCCCGCGAAGATGATCATCTGCCCGCCGTGGAGGCCCTGGGTGAGCTCGTCGAGCTCGGCGAAGCCGGTGGGCACGCCGGTGACCTGGCCGCCGCGGTTCTGGGTCGCCTCGATCGCGTTGAGGGTCTCGTCGATCACTTCGCCCAGCGGCAGGAAGTCGTCACTCTGGCCGCGCTCGGTGACCGCGTAGATCTGGGCCTGCGCCTCGTTGATGACCTCGTCGACCTCGCCGCCGTCGGCCGCGTAGCCGAGCTGGACGATGCGGGTGCCGGCCTCGACGAGGCGTCGCAGCTGGGCGCGCTCGACCACGATCTCGGCGTAGTAGCCGGCGTTCGCGGCGGTGGGGACCATGTCGATGAGGTCCGCGAGATAGGCGCCGCCGCCCACGCGCTGCAGCTCGCCGCGCTTGGAGAGCTCATCGGAGACGGTGACCAGGTCTGCGGGCTCGCCGCGGCCGTACAGGTCGATGATCGCCTCGTAGATCATCTCGTGCGCGGGGCGGTAGAAGTCGTTGCCGCGCACGGTCTCGACGACGTCGGCGATCGCATCCTTGGACAGCATCATGCCGCCCAGCACGCCGCGCTCGGCGGCGAGGTCCTGGGGCGGGGTGCGCTCCAGCGCGCGGTCGGATCCGGCTTCGAAGGCTTCGGTGGATGTCACCGATCCAGTGTAGGAAGTCCGGCGGACGGGCGGGACGTGATCCTTCCGTCGGTGGAGGACGCCCCGATGGGGAGGAGAGGTCGGGCGGCGGATCGGCCGACGGGCTCGCGGCGCGCTGGCCGCTCCCGGCCGGTCCCCGTCGGCGCCGGTGGGTTCCGGTCACTTCTCAGATCAGCCCTCGCCACAGCGGCCCCGGATCCCGAGAGGGAATGAAGCGCATCCCTCGTCGGTTCACTCAAACCTTGAAGTCAGGGCTGCTCCTCCTCTACGTTCGCGAGGCACTCTCCCCCGACGAAAGGACCCTCATGGCCGCATCGTCCCGCACCGGAACGGCCTCTGACCTCGGCCTGCTCGTGGCCCGCATCCTGCTCGGCGCGATCTTCGCCGCGCACGGCTACCAGAAGCTCGTCACCTTCGGACTCGCCGGAGCGACCGAGAGCTTCCGCGGCATGGGGGTGCCGGCCCCCGAGATCGCCGCTCCCGTCGTCGCGATCGTCGAGCTCGTCGGCGGCATCGCGCTGATCGCCGGCGCCTCCACCGGCATCGTCGGCCTGCTGCTCGCGATCGACATGCTCGTCGCCGCGCTCCTCGTGCACCTCCCCCAGGGCGTCTTCATCGACGCCGGCGGCTGGGAGCTGGTCGGCGCGCTCGGCGCCGGTGCGCTCGCGATCGCCGCGGTCGGGGCGGGGCGCTTCTCGCTCGACGCCCTGCTGCGCGGCCGACGCGGCTCCCGCAGCCGCGCCTCCTCCTCCGCCGCCGCGGCGGCCTGACCCGGGAGGGTCCCGCTCCGGCGCCTCCGGCCGCCATCACCTGTGCCCGGCACGGCCCCTGACGGGGGCGGTGCCGGGCACAGTGCGTTCGGCTCGGGCTCAGCCGCGCTGGGGCATCCCGAGCACGTAGGAGGCCTGGGCGAGGTGCTGGATCGCGTCGTCGACGATGCTCACCAGGCGGGCACCACGGGAGACGGGCGGGTCCCAGGCCTCGTCGACGATGTCGCCGAGGTCGAAGGCGGCGAGCTCGTCGAGGTAGTACTCCAGCGCATCGAGGGAGGCGATGACGTAGTCCAGCAGCGCCTCGCCGTCCTGGACCTCGATCGCGCGGGCCTGCTCGGGGCTGTGGCCGTAGCCGACGGCGGCCCCCTCCGCGCCGAGCCCGAGACGCTCGCCGAAGTCGCCCCTGGCCCACACCTCCTCCTGGCCGGTGAGCGCGGCGACCTGGACGTCGATCTCGCGCCCGGTGTGCCACAGCAGCCAGGCGATCGAGTTGGGGTGCCCGCCGGGGTGGGCGGCGAGCTCCAGGGGGCCCAATCGGCCGCGCAGAGAGTCGGCCACGTGGCGGGGGCGGGAGGCGAGGTCGCGGAGCAGGTCGATGGCGTCCATGGTCCGACGGTACCCGTCGGTGCGCCCCTCGGTCCGCCGGTCGCCGAGGATGGCCTCAGCAGGTGCGGGCTCCGCGCCAGAATCAGGGCCCGGGTCCGGCACATCAGGATGCCTGCGGGCCGGAGGGCCGGCGGCGTGGTCAGGTCACGGCGCATGGCGTGCCACTACGGCTATATAGGCATACAGGTACGCCATACGCCACTACTCGACCAGGGTCCCCCGTGGCGGAGCGAGAGCAGGGCCGGGAGGGGCAGGGCCTAGCGGGAGCCGAGCGGGCGCAGGAGCCTGCTCGGGAAGGCGCGGCGCAGGTGGGGCGCGGCCCGTGCGGTGTTCAGTCCTCGGCGATGACGCCGACGGCCTGATCGGGGTGGCGCTGCAGCCAGCTCTCGAGGAAGGGGCAGATCACCAGCACAGGGAGGGCGGCGGCCCGCGCCTCGGCGAGCACGGTGCGCACGAGCACGGAGGCGACGCCCTCGCCGCGGTGCTCGGGGTCGGTGACGGTGTGGATCAGCTCGATCCGGCGCCGTGTGCGCTCGTAGATCATGATCCCGACGACCTCTCCGCCCCGGACCGCCTCATAGCGTCCGGCCCGGGCGTTGTCCCTCACGGCGATCGTCTCCCCGGGCCCATGCGCGTGCTCCTCGGGGAGGCCGTCGGCTCCGATCGTCATGGCGGGGCCCCTTTCGGCCGGTGTCGCCACGCTACGCCAGGCGGACGTCCCTGTCAGGACCGCGCAGGCGGGTCGCCCCGCCCGGCCCTCCCGTCGGCCGCGCGCGTGCGACCATGCTGGTCGTGACTCCGGACCCCGCACAGACCGCTCCCGTCCCCTCCTCCCCCGCGCCCGGCGCCGGGCGCCTCGCCGAGTCCGCGGAGGACTCCGCCTTCTCCCGCGCCGCGGACGCGCTGCAGCGCCACCGCGAACCCTCGGAGGTCTGGGGCGACGAACGGGAGGCCGTGAGCCTCGCCCTGCGCTGGGCCGCCTCGCACACCACCGTCGCCACCGACCCCAAGACCACCGCCCGCAGCGCCGAGGAGCTGCAGGCCGAGGTGGGCGCGACCATCACCGAGGACGGCATCGGCGCCGCCCGCGCGATGGAGCTGTTCGACGAGGTGCTGCTGCCGGCGACCCGCTCGAGCGAGGACCCGATGAACCTCGCCTACATCCCCGCCGCGCCGACGCGGGCCGCGGTCGCCTTCGACACCGTCGTCTCCGCCGCGAACGTGTTCGGCGGGATCTGGGAGAACGGCGCCGGCGCGATCTTCGCCGAGAACCAGGTGCTGCGCTGGCTCGCGGACCTGCTGGGCTGGCCGGCGGACGCCGCCGGGGTGTTCGTCTCCGGCGGCACGCAGGGGAACCTCTCGGCGCTCGCCACCGCGCGCGACCACGCGCTGCGCGAGCGGGGCCGACGCCCGGGCGGCGGCTGGGCGCTGGCCTGCGCCTCGACCGCCCACTCCTCGGTCGCCTCGGCTGCGCGCCTGCTGGACATGGACGTGGTGAGCGTCCCGGTGGACGACCGCGGCCATCTCACCGGCGCCGCGCTCGAGCCGCTGCTGGAGGCCGATCCGCGGATCTGCGCGGTGGTCGCCTCGGGCGGCACCACGAACGCCGGGATCGTCGACGACCTCGCCTCCGTGGTCGAGACCGCGCACCGCCACGGCGCCTGGGTGCACGTGGACGGCGCCTACGGCGGCGCGGCGCTGGCCTCGCCGAGCGCCCGGGCGCGCTTCGCGGGCATCGAGCAGGCCGACTCCTTCATCGTGGACCCGCACAAGTGGCTTTTCGCCCCCTACGACTGCTGCGCGCTGCTGTACCGGGACCCGCGCCCGGCCGCGGCCGCGCACTCCCAGCACGCCGCCTATCTCGACTCGATCGACCGCGGCGAGTCCAACCCCTCGGACCTCGCCGCCCACCTCTCCCGCCGCACCCGCGGCCTGCCGCTGTGGTACTCGCTGGCCACCCACGGCACCGCCGCCTATGCCGCGGCGGTGGACCGCTGCCTGGACTCCGCCCGCACCGTCGCGGACGCGATCCGTGCGAGCGAGCACCTCGAGCTGCTCATGGAGCCGGAGCTGTCGGTGGTGGTGTTCCGTCGGCCGGGCTGGACGCCTGCCGCCTATCGGCGCTGGTCGCAGCGCCTGGCGAAGGGCGGGACGATGCTGTGCGTGCCCACCGCGTTCCGGGGCGAGATCGCGCTGCGCCTCGCCTTCGTGAATCCGGCGACGGATCCGCGGGCCGTGATCGCGGTGCTCGAGGAGACCATGCGGGAGGCCGACGGGAGCTGAGCGCTCAGGCGCTCTCCTCCCGCTCGTCGCCGTCGCCCTCGGAGTCGCGCCCGGCCCGCACGTCGGCGTCGCCCTCGGCTCCGTGCCCTGCCCCGTGTCCGGCCCGCTCGGCTCCGCCCTCGGCCTCGCGAGCCGCCTCCAGCTCCGTCACGAGCCTCGCGACGCGGGCGGCGTCCTCGTCCCGGCCCAGCGCCTCGTAGGCGGAGCGGGCCCGACGGGCG
>NZ_KV788963.1:0-12987 GCF_001807385.1 Brachybacterium sp. HMSC06H03
CGATCACGGTGCCGACGCCGACAGACACGCGGACGCGCGTACGGCCACCCCGTCGGCGGTCGCTCCCGCGGCCGTCCCGTCGGCTGCTCCTCCTGCCCGTGCCGTGCTCCGGTGAGCTGACGCCATGTGGTCAGGACCCCTCGGTGAACGCGGCGTAGTCCTCCTGCAGCGCGTCGGCGGCGGCCGCGGGCTCGGCCTGCCCGCCGATCACCTCCTGCAGGGCGGCCCCGGCGGTGTCGGCGAAGGACGGGGTGGCGTAGTCGAGATAGGGCAGCAGGGTGCCGTCGGTGGAGACCGCGTCGAAGGCCTCGTAGACGTCCTTGTTCACCCCGGACTCGGGGGCGAGCTCGGCGGTGCGGTTCACGGGCATGCCCCCGTTGTCGGCGATGAGCTGCATCGCCTCGTCGCTGGTGAGGAAGTCGATATAGGCGGCGGCGACGTCCTTGTTCTCGGCGGCGGCGGGGATCGAGAAGGGGATGCCGGTGCCGCCGGTGGTGGCGACCGAGCCGTCGGCCCCGGGCGGCGGGGCCATGAAGCGCAGGTCCTCGCCCATCACGGCCTCCATGTCGGGGGCGAGCCAGGAGCCGCCGATGAGGAGCACGCCGGTGCCCTTGGTGTACAGCGGCCAGGCGTCGTCGTAGGCGAGGCCGTTGGGGGAGTCGCCCATCGCGCCGGAGGTGCCCCATTCGGCGAGCTGGGTGAGGGCGGCGACGTTCTGCTCGCTGGTCCAGTCGGCGCCGGCGTTGCCCATGCCGAGGGTGACGATCTCCTCGGCGGGCACGAAGTTCGCCTGCAGGGGGCCGAAGACGTGCAGGGCCGGCCACTGGTCGAGGTTGCCGAGCACGATCGGCTGCTCCCCGGCCTCCTTCGCGGCGTCGACCAGGGCGAAGAGCTCGTCCCAGGTGGTGGGGGCCTCGAGGCCGAGCTCGTCGAGCTTCTTCTGGGAGTAGTAGATGCCGCAGATCTCGCCGGTCTGGGCGAGGCCGTAGAGGGCACCCTCGCCGAAGGTGACCCCGTCGGCCGAGTAGCGCATCTTCGCCAGCACGCTGTCGCTGAAGCGGTCCTCCCAGCCGTAGGCCTCGGCGTAGCCGGTGAGGTCGGTGAGCAGCTGGTCGGCGACGTAGGCTCCCATGTCGCCGCGGGCGTTGTTGACCTGGAGCACGTCGGGCACGTCGTTGCCGGACAGGGCCAGGCCCGTCTGCTGCTGGAGGTCGTCGAAGGACTGGCTCTGCCGGTCCACGGTGACGTTGGGGTACTTCTCCTGGAACGCGGTGATCAGCGCTTCGATCGCATCGTTCTGCGCGCCGCGGACCTCCTGGTCCCACACCGTGAGGGTCACGTCCCCGAGGGAGGCGATGTCGGTCTCGACCTCGCCGGCCGCCGGGCCGCCGCCGTCGGAGGCGTCCCCGCCGCCGCCGTCCGAGCCGGGGGCGCAGCCCGCGAGGAGCCCCAGGCCGCCGAGCGCTGCGCTGGTCCCGAGGAAATGACGTCGTCGCATGGTGTCCTCCTGAATGGTCGGCGGTGCCGCTCCGTCGCGTCCGCCCGTCCGAGCACCCGGGTGTGGTGCACGGCACCATGATGGCATGAGCTGCGCGAGACTGCACGTTCTTGTTCGAAGCTGCGTTAAGTTGCGTGCTCGGTGTTACGGTATCGCCATGCTGAGCGAGGAGCGCCACCGGGCGATCGTGTCGGCGATCCGTCGCGGCGGTGCGGCGACCGTCGCCGCTCTCAGCGCTGACCTGCAGGTCTCCGAGGCGACGATCCGTCGGGACCTCGACGCGCTCGCCGAACAGGGCCTGGTCCGACGGGTCCGCGGCGGCGCCACCGATCCGCGCGGCTCCGTGCGCCCCGAGGCCGATCCGCGCTCCTTCGCGGACGTCGCCGCCTCCGCCCCCGCCGCGAAGCAGGCGATCGCGGCGCTCGCCTGCACCCAGATCCGCGACGGCGAGGTGATCGCGCTGGACATCGGCACCACCGTCGCCGCGATGTGCCCGCTGCTGGCCGAGCGCTCCCTCACCGTGGTCACCGCCTCCCTCGCTGTGGTGCGGGCGCTCGCGAGCGCCCCCGCGATCGACATCGTCGTGCTCGGCGGGCTGCTGCGCCCCAACTACGACTCCCTCGTCGGCACCCTCACCGAGTCGGCGCTGCGCCAGCTGCGGGTGGACCGCGCCTTCCTCGGCACCGCCGGGGTGCGGGCCGACGGCGCGGTGCTCGACTCCACCCCCAGCGAGGTCCCCGTCAAGCGGGGCCTGCTCGACGTCGCGGCCTGCTCCTACCTGCTGGCCGACCATGAGAAGTTCCCCGGCTCCGGCTTCCTCGAGGTCGCCCGCCTGCCGCGCTTCACCGCCCTGCTCACCGACCGTCCCCTGCCCATCGAGATCGACCTCCCCGAGGGGGAGGCCGTGGAGGTCCTGCTGCCATGAAGCTCACCATCCTGGGAGGCGGAGGGTTCCGCGTCCCCCTCGTCCACGAGGCGGTCGCCACCGCCGCCACCGGCCTCACCGTCGACGAGGTCGCGCTGCACGACGTCGACCCCGAGCGCCTGGCGACCATCAGCGCCGTCATCGAGGAGCAGGGTGCGCGCCTGGCGGAGGAGGGACGGGCCGTCGCCCTCCCCCGCCTGATCGCCACCGCCGACCTGCGCGAGGCCGTGACCGGCGCCGACTTCGTGTTCAGCGCCGTGCGCGTGGGCGGGGCGGAGGCCCGGACCGTCGACGAACGGGTCGCGCTGGGCCTCGGTCTGCTGGGCCAGGAGACGATCGGGCCAGGCGGCCTCGCCTACGCGCTGCGCACGCTCCCCGTCGCCCTCGAGATCGCGCGGACCATCGCCGAGCTCGCCCCGTCGGCGTGGACCATCAACTTCACCAACCCCGCCGGGATCGTCACCGAGGCGATGCGCTCCGTGCTCGGCGACCGCGTCGTCGGCATCTGCGACACCCCGATCGGGCTGGTGCGTCGCGTCGGCCGGCTGCTGGGCGCGGACCTCGTCGCCGGCGAGCGCGGCGCGGAGGTCGACTACGTGGGCCTGAACCACCTCGGCTGGCTGCGCTCGGTGCGGCTGGAGGGGACCGAGCACCTCCCCGACCTGCTCGCCGACGACGCGGCGCTCGAGGAGATCGAGGAGGCACGGCTGATCGGCAAGGACTGGGTGCGGGCCGACGGCGCGCTGCCCAACGAGTACCTCTTCTACTACCTGCACACCGCCGACGCGATCGAGCGGATCACCGGCGCTGCGACCACGCGCGGGGAGTTCCTCGCCAAGCAGCAGGGGGACTTCTACCTCGCCGCCGCGGAGGCCGACGGGCGGGGCCCCGAGGCGCGCGCCGCCGAGTCCTGCTGCACCTCCCCGCTGGACCTCTGGCGCGAGACCCTCCACGAGCGGGAGGCGACCTACATGGCCGAGTCCCGCGACGAGGAGCGGCGCGAGGAGGACGTCGCCGGCGGCGGCTACCAGGAGGTCGCGATGCGGCTGATGACCGCGCTCGCCACCGGTCGTCCCGAGCGGATGATCCTGGACGTCGGCAACATCGCCGCCGGCCGCGAGGACGCCCCTGCGAGCGAGCGGATCGTGCCCGAGCTGCCTGCGAACTGCGTGCTCGAGGTGCTGTGCGAGGTCGACGGCGACGGGGTGCACCCCCTGCCGATCGCCCCGGTGGAGCTGGGGAGGCTCGGGATGATGTCGACCCTCCGCGCCGCCGAGCGGAGGATCCTCGAGGCGGCGACGACCGGCTCCCGCGAGGCGGCCTGGCAGGGCTTCGCCACGCATCCGCTGGTCAGCTCCCCCGAGCTCGGCCGGAGGCTGCTCGAGGGGTACGAGGCGGGACACCCGCAGATCGCGGCGCTGCTCTCCGGCCGCTGATCCCGGGCCGATCCCTCACCTCAGGGCTCAGGAATTCAGAACCCGGGGTTCGCGGGGTCCGCGCCGATCCGCCCGTCCGCGCGGTCCAGGCCGTCGATGCGCTCGACCTCGTCCTCGGTGAGGACGAGCTGCGCGGCGGCGAGGTTCGAGACGATCCGCTCGGGCGTGACGGTCTTCGGGATCACGACGTTCCCGATCGCCAGGTGCCAGGCGATGATCACCTGGCCGGCGTCGACGCCGTGGGCTTCGGCGATCGCGGTGATGACCGGATCCTTCAGGATGTCGCCGCCCTGCCCCAGCGGCGACCACGCCTCGGTGAGGATTCCCTTCTCGGCGTGGTAGCGGCGCAGCTCGGACTGCTGGAACTGCGGGTGCAGCTCGATCTGGTGCATCACGGGGACCACTCCGGTCTCGAAGATGATCTCCTCGAGCTGCGGGATCGGGAAGTTCGAGACGCCGATGGACTTCGCCTTCCCCTCCTGCTGCAGCTCGATGAGGGCCTTCCAGGACTCGAGGTACTTCCCGCGCTGGGGGCTGGCCCAGTGGATGAGATAGAGGTCCACGTAGTCCGTGTCGAGCTTGTCGAGGGAGGCGTCGAGAGCCGCCTTCGCGGAGTCGAATCCCTGGTCCTCGTTGGCGAGCTTGGTGGTGATGAACAGGTCCTCGCGCGGGACGACCGCGGCCTTCACGGCGCGGCCCACGCCGCCTTCGTTCTGGTAGCCGGCCGCGGTGTCGATGTGTCGGTAGCCGGCGTCGATCGCCTGGCGGACGACGTCGGCCGCGACATCGTCCTCGACCTGCCAGACGCCGTAGCCGAGCTGAGGGACGGACCTGCCGTCGTGGAAGGGCAGAGCGGGAACAGCGGTCATGGGCGGAGCCTCCTCGGTATGCGTTTGCCGGCCCAGCCTATGCCGGCGAGCGACGGACCGACAGTCCTTGATCGTCCGGCGAAGGGCCATCGACGGCCGAGCGGGGACGGTGATCGGATCCGCGCCTCGGGCCCCGGCGAGGTCAAGCGGCCCTCGGTCCGTCAGTCGGGCGCGTGCGGCCGCGCCCCGGCACCGATCCCGCTCTCGAGCGCACGGCGAGCTGCAAGCGGACACGCCGCCGGACCCGGGGGCGGCGCCGGGCAGCTCAGGAATCGACCAGCGTGACCTCGAAGGAGTACCGGGACGCGCGGTAGACGTGGTAGCCGAACTCGACGACGCTGCCGTCGTTCGCGAAGGACTTGCGTTCCATGGTCAGCAGCGGCGCGCCGATCTCCTCCTCGAGCAGCTCGGCGTGCTCCTCGTCGGCGATGGTCGCGCCGATCCGCTCATGGGCGAGGACGGTGGTGATGCCGCGTTCGCGCAGGCAGGCGTACAGGCCGGAGGCGGCGAGCGCCTCGCGCGAGGGCGCGATCCGCTCGGGGATCGTGTTGCGCATGACGGCGAGGGGCTCCCCGTCGGCGTAGCGGACGCGGATCAGGTCCAGGACCTGCTCGCCCGGGGAGAGCTGCAGACGGTCCAACGCCTCCGGCGAGGGGCGGCCGATGCGGTACTCGATGATCTCGGTGCGCGGCGCCTTCCCGGCGGTGCGCAGGTCGTCGTACAGCGAGGTCAGCGCGACCTGCCGATTCACAGGGGCCTGCACCACCTGGGTGCCGACGCCGCGCTTGCGCACCAGCATGCCCTTGTCCACGAGCTCCTGGATGCCCTGGCGCACCGTGGGCCTCGACAGCTTCAGCCGCTTCGAGAGGGCCAGCTCGTTCTCGAGGCGGCTGCCCGGGGGCAGCACGCCGGAGCGGATCGCGTCCTCGATGCCGCCGGCGAGCTGCAGGTACAGCGGGGTGCTGGTATCGCGCTCGATCGCGAGGTCCAGGGTGATCGCGCCGTTCTCCGACGCGGCGCTGCCCGCCGCGCCGTTCCCCGGCGCCGCGTGCTCCGTCGTGCTCTCGACCGCGTCGCTCGTGCTCTCGCTGTCCACGTCTGTCTCCTCGTCCTCCGGGTCTCCCCATCGAGTTCCGGGTCCTCCCCCGCCACGGCGCGGGCCCGCTCCGCAGGATACGGGGCGGGCCCGCGCCGGTGCGCCTCAGGTCGGCCGCCTCAGGCGGGGCGCTCCTGCAGGGTCACGTCCACGGCGCCGTCGGCCGTGAGCGACCGCTCCGCCGCCTCGCACACGGCGGCGGCCGCGTAGCCGTCCCAGGCGGTCGCCGAGCGGGGCGCGATGTTGCTGCCGTCGGCCACCGCGGCGACCCAGGCCTGCACCTCAGCGTCGTAGGCGGCGATGAAGCGGGGCCGGAAGTCCAGCGGCACCTGCCCGCCCCAGCGGGAGCCGGCCTGCTGGGTGGTGACGATCCCGGACTCCTGGCCGACGGTCGCCGCGCCCTTCGAGCCGACGAGCTCGGTGCGCACCTCGTAGCCGGCATCGGTGCTGACCCACAGCTCGTCGGTGACCACGGTGCCGGAGGCGGTGCGGAACAGGAACAGCAGCGGGTCGTGCAGCCCCTCGGGCGCCTTCTCGGTGCTGCGCGGCATGACGGTCTGCACCGAGACCACCGGCTCCTCGAGGAAGAAGGAGATCGCGTCGATCTCGTGCACGGCCGAGTCGTAGACCATGTGGGTGTCGGTGAAGCCGGGCAGCACCGAGGCGTTGCGGTGCTTGCAGTTCAGCAGCAGCGGCGTGCCGAGCTCGCCGGCCTCGAGCGCGTCCTTCAGCTCGCCGTAGCCGACGTCGAAGCGGCGCATGAAGCCGAGGGAGACCAGCGGGGTGCCGGCCTCGTGCTCGGCGCGGACCACGTCGTAGGCATCGGAGGGGTTCATCGCCAGCGGCTTCTCGCAGAGCACCGGCTTGCCCGCCTCGATGCAGGCCAGGACCTGCTCGCGGTGGAACTCGCCGGGGCTGGCGATGAGCACGGCGTCGACGTCGCCGGCCGCGACGACCTCCTGCCAGGTGTCGACGACGCGGGAGCCGGGCGCGGCCTGGGAGACCTTCTCGGCGGTCTCGCGCAGGTAGTCACTGAGCACGCTGACGCGCGCCCCCTTGATCCGGCGCGTGATGCGCTCGACGTGGTCGGCGCCCATCCGGCCCACGCCGATCACGCCGACGCGGACGTCCTGCGGGGGTGCGGACTGCGGCGCCGCGTCCTGCTGCAACGGGGCTGCATGCTCTGCGGTCATCGGGCCTCTCCTTCGAGTCGGGGGTCGATCCCGGCGTCGGCCCAGGTGTCGCGCACCCAGCCCTGCTCGGGATGGTCGGTGATGTTCCAGGCCCGCTCCGCCTCGGGGCCGGCCATGACGTTGAGGTAGTACATGTCGTGGCCGGGCGCGGCGGCGCAGGGGCCGTGCCAGCCGTGCGGGACCAGCACCGTGTCGCCGCTGCGCACCTCGGCGAGCACGTCGATCGGCGTGTCCTCCCCGCTGGAGGTGGTCTGGTGGAAGCCGAAGCCGGGTCCGGCCGGGCCGTCCTGGATCTCGTAGTAGTAGATCTCCTCGAGCTCCGATTCCGTCTCGGTGGTCTCGTCGTGCTTGTGCGCGGGGTAGCTGGACCAGTTCCCGCCGGGGGTGATGACCTCGCAGGCGATGAGGGAGTCCATCTGGTCGAAGGCGCCGACGGTGCCGAAGTTGCGCACCTTGCGGGTCATGTTGCCGCCGCCGCGGATCTCGACGGGCACGTCCTCGGCGCGGATCAGCGCGACGGGGTGGGCGCCGGTGGCGACGGCGGTGGCGAGCGCGAAGCGGCCGCCCTGCTCGGAGGCGATCGTCAGCTGGGAGCCGACGGGGACGTAGAGCACGTCGGTCGCCGAGGCGAAGACGTCCTCGCGGCCGCGCAGGTGGTGGGTCTCGCCGGCCACGGTGACGTCGCACGCCCCGTTCAGCGGCACGACCATCGCCTCGACGCCTCCCGCGGTGACCAGCTCGCTGCCCCCCGGGGCGAGGGCGAGGACGCGCAGGCCGGTGTGGACCCAGCCCTCGCGGGCACCGGGATCGATGATCGTCTCGTAGTTCCCGCGGCCGGTGGACCCGGCCGGCAGGTGGAGCTGCTCGGTGGTGCTCATGGATGCTCTCCTGTTCTCGATGCTGGGAGCGGGATCGTCAGGACGCGCTCGCGGAGCGGATCATGTCGACCGAGGCGGAGACCGCCGCGGTGACGTCGTCCCCCGCCGGGTACAGCAGCGTCCGGCCGACGACGAGGCCGCGCACGTTCGGGCGGGCCAGAGCCCTCCCCCACGAGGCGCGGATCGTCTCGGGATCGTCGTCCACGGGGTCGCCGCCGAGGATCAGGGTGGGCATGGTGGTCGCGTCCATGACCCGCTCCATGTCCTCGACCGCCGGGAGCTTCAGCCAGGTGTAGGCGCTGGTGGCGCCGAGGCCCTGGGCGATATGGATGGACTTGATGACCGCCTCCGGGGAGAGGTCGTTGACGACCTTCGAGCCCGGCCCGACGGGGCGGGAGGACATGAACGGCTCGACCATGGCGATCAGCTCGTGGCGGGCGAGGTCGGTGACGGCGTTCGCGCTCGCCTCGAGGATGAAGGAGGTGCGGTCGTCGTCGAGGTCGATGCGGGTGAGCATCTTCCCGCCGTCGAAGCCGGCCTGCTTGATCGAGGCGGCGTCGTAGGCGGTGAAGCGGTCCTCGATCTCCCAGGACCCGCCCTGCAGGCCACCCCGGTTCATCGAGGCGAACACGACCTTGTCCTCGAGCGCACCCATGACCAGCAGGTCCTCGAGGATGTCGGCGGTGCCGAGCACCCCGTCCACGCCGGGCACGGCCAGCGCCTCGCGCATGCGGTCCAGCAGTTCGGTGCGGGAGGCCATGGCCTGGTCGCGGGAGCCGACGCCGAGGGCGCCGCGGGCCGGGTGGTCGGCGGCGATGATCATCATCGTGCCGTCGGTGTCGGCGACGGTGCGGCGCTTCCGCGCGGCGGCGAGGCGGGCGAAGCGGCCCGGGTCCTCGATCCGCACGCGCGTGACCTCGTCGTAGGTCGAGACGAAGCCGCCGGCTCCGACGCTGGTGGGGCTGGTGGTCATCGCTGCTCCGCCCCGACGGCGCCGCGACCCCGCAGGGCGCCGAGCATCTCGTCGACCGTCTGCCCCTTGTTGGGATCGCCGCCCGCGATGAGCAGGTCGATCTCCTCGGTGGTGGGCATGGCGGTGGAGCACTCGAGGCGGGAGGTCACGATGGCGCCGGCCGCGTTGCAGCGGGTCAGCGTCTCCTCGAGGGACTGGCCGGTGAGCAGGCCGTGGCAGAGCGAGCCGCCGAAGCTGTCGCCGGCGCCGAGGCCGTTGATCACCTGGATCATGTTCGGGGCGACGACCACGCGCTCATCGGCGGTCTTGCCGAGCACGCCCTTGGGGCCCTGCTTGACGATCGCGACCTTCACGCCGGCCTCGAGCAGCGCGTCGGCCGCGCGCTCGGGCTCGGTCTCGCCGACGGCGACCTCGCACTCCTCCTTGTTGCCGACCGCGACCGTCGTGTACTCCAGCGCCTCGCGGTACTGCTCCCGCGCCTCCTCGATCGAGGACCAGAACATGGGCCGGTAGTCGAGGTCGAAGACGGTGTGCCCGGCGTTGGGGCCCCCGCCGCGGCCGCGCGCCTCGAGCGCCGCGTGATGCGCGGAGCGGCTGGGCTCCTCGGACAGGCCGGTGCCGGAGAACCAGAACAGCGGGACCTCACGGATCGCGTCGAGGTCGAGGTGCTCGGGCGCGACCTGCAGGTCGGGGGCGCTGGGCTTGCGGTAGAAGTACAGCGGGAAGTCGTCCGGCGGGAAGATCTCGCACAGCGTGATCGGGGTGTTCAGCTCGTCGTCCCTCACGACATAGCGGCCGGAGACGCCCAGGCGCTCCATCTCCTTGACCACGTAGCGACCGAAGGGATCATCGCCCACGCCGGTGATCACGGCGGGCGTGTGCCCGAGGCGGGCCGCGGCGACGGCGACGTTGGTGGGGCTGCCGCCGAGGAACTTGCCGAAGCTGTGGATGTCCTCGAGACCCTTCTCGATCTCCAAGGGGTAGATGTCCACGCCGCTGCGGCCGAACGTGATGATGTCGAGATCAGATGCCATGGCTCTCCATGCCTCCCTGCGTCAGAACCTGGTGCGGTGTCGCGGGCCGCTCTGCCCCACGACCCTCCGGTCACCACCCATGATCACATGGGGAACGGTGTTTGTCCATACAAATATAGGTGATTGTCGGGCGGCCGACGGCCCGCCGCTCGACCTCCCGGGACCGGGGCGGGCGCCCGGCTGCCGGGCGGTCGGGCTCAGAGCTCGCCGGTGAGGAACTGCGCGCGGCCCCGGCCGAAGGACCAGTCCTCGTGACCGTTCTCCACGACGGAGACGATCAGGTCGTCCTCGCGCACGAGACCCGCGGCGGCGAGGCGCTCCGACAGCGCCGCGTAGATCGCCTTCTTCTGCTCCTCGCCGCGGCCCTGCTGGGTGATCTGGATGATCACCACGCCGTCGCTGCGCTCGAGGCCGAGACCGGTGTCCTCGGCGATGATCGAGCCGACGGGCAGGGTCTCGAGGATCTGGTAGCGGTCCCCGGGCGGGGCGGCGAACAGCTCGAGCATGACGTCCTGGACGATGTCGGCCATCTGCCGGGACTCTTCGGGGGTGCGGACATCCTGCTGGGTGATGCGGACGAGCGGCATGAGGTGCTCCTTCTGGGGGAAAGGGGTCTGCGGGACGAGGGACGGATGGCTCGGAGGACTGCGGATCGAGGGCCGGCTGGCTCGGGGAACTGCGGATCGCGGGACAGCGCAGACGACAGGGCTCGGCGCTCAGACCCCGGCGGCCTCGGCGGCGGCGAGCAGGGTGCGGGCGCCGCGCTCGAGGCCCTCGACCTTGCCGAAGGCCGCGTCCTCGTGCTCGATGTTGACGCTGAGGTCCGGGCTCACCGCGGCGAGCGCCGTGAGGAACCGGGTCCAGTAGTCCACGTCGTGCCCCTCTCCGAGGGCCACGAAGCGCCAGGCCGGGTCCTCCGGCCAGGTGCTGCAGTAGTGGCCGATGCCGGTGGGGGTGCGCTGGGCGGGATCCTCGGGCACCGGGTCGAAGGCGGTGTCGAGCACGCCGCGCACGGCCGCGCCGGGCAGCACCGCGGTGTCCTTGGCGTGCACGTGGGTGATGTGCGCGCCGAGCCGCTCGATGCAGTCGATCGGCTCCATCTGCTGCCAGAACAGGTGCGAGGGATCGAGGTTCACACCGATGTTCGTCGGCTCCACGCGGTCGAGGAACTGCTCGAAGGTGAGCGGGGAGAAGACGAGGTTGCGCGGGTGCATCTCGAAGGCGAGCTGCACGTCGCGCTCCCGGGCGAGGGCGTCGATCTCCTTCCAGAAGGGCACCGCGACGGACCACTGGTGCTCCAGGATCTCCAGGTCGATGCCGTTCCAGGGGTTCACGATCCAGGCCGGGTAGCGGGCGCCGGGGTCGGTGCCGGGCGTGCCGGACATCGCGACCACGTCGCGCACGCCGAGGCTGCCGGCCAGCTCGATGGTGCGGCGCAGATCGTGGGCATGCGGGAGGCCCTCGGTGGGCAGCGGGGAGAGCGGGTTGCCGGAGACGGTCAGACCCGTCAGCTCCATGCCCTTGTCGGCGAAGAGGGCGCGCAGCGCGCCGCGCTCCTTCTCGCTGGCCAGCAGCGCGTCGACGTGGGCATGCGGGGAGGGGATGAAACCGCCGGTGTTGAGCTCGGCGCCCTTCAGACCCGCCGCGGCGAGCACGTCGAGGGCCTCGGAGAGGGAGCGGTCCTGCAGGCAGGCGGTGTAGGCACCGTAGGTGAAGGCCATGTCGGGTCCTTTCGGCGGTCGGGGACGGGGTCAGTCGATCTGGATCGCGGCGCCGCTGCGCTCGGCGGACTCGGCGACCGCGCCGAGGATCCGCATCTGGCGGTAGCCGTCGGAGAAGCTCGCGCAGCGCGGCAGGGCGCCGTCCTCGATGCCCGCGACCTGCTGGAGGAAGGCGTGGGCCTGGTAGCTGAACTGCTCGATCTGGTTCAGCCCCACGCCGCCGAAGGCCATGGATGAGCCGTTCTTGAAATAAGGGAAGTCGGGGTTGACCAGCACCTGACGCAGGCCGCCGAGGCCCGCGGGCGAGGAGCCGTCGGCCAGCTGGATCTCGCCGGTGCGGTCCAGGGACCAGGTGGCGGAGCCGCCGGTGCCGAGCACGGCGAGGTTCTTGAAGTTGGGCAGGCCGTGCGCGACGCGGGAGACCGAGAAGGTGCCGGCCGCGCCGGAGGCGAAGCGGGCGGTGAAGGTCGCGACGTCGTCGTTCTCCACCCCCTCCTTCGGGGCGTCGGCCGACGCGGTCACGCCGCGGCCGCCCGCGACGGCACCGGTCACCACGGGGCGCTCGGCGATGGTGCGGACCAGCTGCGCGCCGGAGACCTCGACGACCGGGCCCATGATCAGCTCGGCGGAGTCCACCAGGTGCGAGCCGACGTCGCCGAGGGCGCCGGAGCCCATCGGGCCCTTGTAGCGCCAGGCCATCGGCACGTTCGGGTCGGCGCCGTAGTCGCACCAGTAGCGGGCGTCGAGGTGGGCGACCTCGCCGAGCGCGCCCTCGGCGGCGAGCTTGGCGAGCATGGCGATGCCGGCGTTGCGGCGGAAGGTGTAGCCGGTGGCGAGGACCAGGTCGGGGTGCTTCGCCTCGAGCTCGGCCATGGCCTTCGCGTCCTCGAGGGTGCCGGCCAGGGGCTTCTCGCAGAGCACGTGCTTGCCGGCGGCGGCCATCGCCTCGGCGATCTCGCGGTGCAGGGCGTTGCCCACCACGATCGAGACGATGTCGATGGAGTCGTCGCCTGCGACCTCGCGCCAGTCGCCGACGGCCTTCTCGTAGCCGTAGCGCTTCGCGGCGTCCTCGGCGAAGGGCAGGTGGGCATCGGCGATGGTCGCCAGGCGCACGGGCGGGAGGCCGAGGTCGTAGACGGTGCCGGCCTGGCGCCAGGCGTTGGCGTGGGTCTTGCCGGCCATGCCGGCTCCGATCACGGCGACGGAGAGCGGTGCGGTGGTCATGGGATGGTCCTCTCGGGTCGAGCGGCCGACGGGGTCGGCGGGACGGATGACGTGCGGGGCCTGCGGGTCGGGTGACGAGCAGGGGGCTGCGGGGCAGGTGCGCTGCCGGGCGCCGCCGGGCCGGGCGCGACCGACGCGCG
>NZ_KV788964.1:0-24286 GCF_001807385.1 Brachybacterium sp. HMSC06H03
CGCCCCCGCCGCGCAGCGCCTCAGCGACCGCGCCGCATTCCTCGCCGCGAGCCGCGGCGGCCAGCGGGTCGCCGGGAGGCGCCATCCCGGCACGCTGCGCACCGGACTGCCGGCCACGTTCGTCCTGTGGGAGCCCTGGGACCTCACCGTCCGCTCCCTCGCCGAGCGGGTCGACACCTGGTCCACCGACCCCCGCTCCCGCACCCCGCTGCTGCCCGACCTGGACCAGGGCAGCCCGCGTGCCCTGCGCACCGTCGTCGACGGCCGCGTCGTCCACGACACGCTCGGCGAGGACGTCGAGTGAGCACCGCCGCACGAACCGCCGCCTCGCGCGCGCGCCCGCGAGGCCGCCGTCCGCGCGAGGAGTACGAGGCGACGCCCTGGGCGGTCGCGATCGGCTGCGGGCTCCTCGGCGGGATCTGCGCGCTGCTCGCCTTCCCGCCCTACGACCTGTGGATGCTGCTGCCGGTGGGGATCGCGCTGCTGTGCGGCGGGCTGTTGGTGCGCTCGGCCTGGCTGGCCGGCCTCGTCTCCCTGCTGTGGGGGCTCGCCTTCTTCATCCCGCTGACCGAATGGGCCAGCACCTATGCCGGCAGCGCGCCCTGGCTGGCGCTGGGCGTCTTCGAGGCGCTGTACATCGCGCTGTTCGGCCTCGCCGCCCGTGCGGTGATGGTGCGCCGCGGCCTCTGCGTCTCCTCCGCGCTGGTGGTCTCCGCGCTCTGGGTGGGCGTCGAGACGCTGAGGGGCAGCGCCCCGTGGGGCGGGCTGAGCTGGGGCGCGAGCGGCTTCGCGCTCTCCGGCTCGCCGCTGGTGCATCTCGCGCCGTGGATCGGGATGGCCGGGCTGGCCCTCGTGGTCGCCCTGCTGGCCCAGCTGCTGCTGCTCGGCGCTCTCGCCCTCCTGGGGCGCCGCCACCGCGGGCTGACCGGCTTCTCCGGCGTGTGGCCCTTCGCGATCGCCGTCGCCGCCGTGCTCGCCACCGTCGTCGTGCCCCACCCCCTCAACCGCGCCCCGGCCGAACGGCCCTCGATGACGGTCGCCGCCGTGCAGGGCTCGATGGGAGAGATCGACCCCGTCAGCTACACCATGCCGGACGACGTCTTCGACAACCACCTCACCGCCTCCCGCACAGCGGTCGATCAGGCCACGGCCGACGGCACCGACCTCGACCTCGTCGTCTGGCCCGAGGACTCCACCGGCTACGACCCGCGCGAGGACCCCTACCTCTCTTCCCTGCTGACCTCCCTCGCCCGGGACGCGGACGCCCCCGTCCTGGTCGGCACCCAGGTGCCCGTGGGGGAGTCGGAGCGGCTGAACCAGTCCGTGCTGATCACCCCGGAGGGCGAGAGCCCCTACGCCTACTCCAAGCGCCACCCCGTCCCCTTCGGCGAGTACATCCCGATGCGCGACGTGTTCAGCCGGCTCTCCGACAAGGTCGACCTCGTCTCCCGGGACATGATCGCCGGCGAGGAGATCGGCACCATGGACCTCGCCGAGCTCGGCCAGGGCGAGGGCACCGCCGGGCTGCTGATCTGCTTCGAGATCGCCTACGAGGGCCTCGTGCAGGACGTGGTCGACGACGGCGCCGAGGTGATCGTCGTGCAGTCGAACAATGCGCTGTTCGGCGACTCGGACGAGGCGATCCAGCAGCTCGCGCAGGCCCGGGTGATGGCGGTGCTCTCCGGGCGCAGCGTCGTGCACGTCTCGACCGTCGGCCATTCCGCGATCTACAGCCCCGAGGGACGACAGATCGATTTCGTGGACCACTGGGAGCAGGGCACGATGGTCGCCGACGTGCCGCTGCGCACCGGGACCACCCCGGCCGTGGCCGCCGGGCCGTGGATCGCGATCGGGATCTCCGCCCTCGGCGTCGCCGGGCTGCTCGGAGCGCTGACCTCCCGTCGGCGCGCCCTGGCCCGGCCTGCGGCCCGTCGCTGATCCTTCGGGCGTCCCCGCCGTCCCGCCCGCGCCGTCCGATCCTCCGAGGAGACCGATGCCCCGCCCGTCCACCGCCCCTCTGCCGCCGACCCTCGTGGTGATCCCCACCTATGACGAGCGGGAGGCGCTGCCCGGCACTCTCGAGCGGCTGCGGCGCGCGGTGCCGGAGGCGCACGTGCTCGTGGTGGACGACTCCTCCCCGGACGGCACGGGGGAGTGGGCCGAGGAGGTCTCCCGACGCGATGCGGCCGTGCACGTGCTGCACCGGGCGGGGAAGCAGGGCCTCGGCCCGGCGTATCTCGCGGGCTTCGCCTGGGGTCTCGAGCGCGGCTACGAGCAGCTCGTGGAGATGGACGCCGACGCCTCGCACCGGCCCGAGCAGCTGCCGGGCCTGCTGGAAGCCGTGCGGCGCGGCGCCGACCTCGCGATCGGCTCCCGCTGGGTGCCCGGCGGCGCCGTCCACGACTGGCCCGTCCGTCGGCGGCTCCTCTCCCGCGGCGCGAACGTGTACGTCACGGTGCTGATGGGTCTCGGGGTCGCCGACGCGACCGCGGGGTTCCGCGTCTTCCGCGCCGGGCTGCTCTCGCGCCTGATGGAGGAGGACATCGCCTCCCAGGGCTACTGCTTCCAGGTCGACATGACGCGCCGTGCACGCGACCTCGGCGCCGTGATCGTCGAGGTGCCGATCGACTTCGACGAGCGCACCGAGGGGGCCAGCAAGATGTCCTCCGGCATCGTGCGCGAGGCGCTCGTGAAGGTGACCCTCTGGGGACTCGCACGTCGCGCCCAGGGCCTTCGCAAGGCCCTGCGCTAACCTGGCCGTCTCCTCGCACAGGAAGGGAACCGCCGTGACGAGCTCGCCCCACAGCACCCCGGGGGCCTCCGGGCGCCCGACCGACCCCGCCGACCGCCGCCGCTCGCGACGCGCGAGCGCGATCCCGCTCGCGATCGTCGTGGTGGGCCTCCTCGAGCTCACGATCCTGGTGCTGATCGGCATGAACACGAGCCTGTGGTGGTCCGTGCTGATCGTCGTGGTGGGCTGGCTCGTGGGCGTGGCGCTGCTGGTCGCCGCCGGACAGCAGTCCTTCGTGCGCCTGCGCTCCCTGTTCCGTGCCGTGCGCGGCGGCGGCGAGGTGCAGGACCACCTCTCGCGCCCCGCCTTCACGATGCTCTCGGCGCTGCTGTTCTTCTTCCCCGGCCTGCTCACCGACCTCGCCGCGCTCGTGCTGCTGCTCACCCCGGTGCAGAAGCGCGCCGTCTCCGCGATGGGGCTGGGCAGCGGCTCGGAGCAGGCCCGCACCGTGCTCTACCGCCGCTCCGGCAGCGGCGTGATCGACGGCGAGATCATCGTCGAGAACCGCCGCACCGGCGGGGCCGACGGACGGCGGGAGGACGGCGCCGTCCCGCCGATGATCGTGCAGGACCCGCCCTCGCCGGAGTGACCCGAGCTGCGAGACCGCCTATAGGAAGAGCCCCCGCCCCGCCGTGATCGGCGGTGCGGGGGCTCTTCCCATGAGCTGCGGGTCTCAGAGGTTGCGGCGCTGGTGGAGCTTGCCGGCGCGCAGCAGCTCGAGGCGCTGGTCGAGCAGGACCTGGAGGTCCTCCTCGCTGCGGCGCTCGAGCAGCATGTCCCAGTGGGTGCGCACGGGCTTGCCCGGCTTCTCCTCGGGCTTCTCGTGGTCGCGCAGCACCGCGGTCTGGCCGCAGCGGCACTCCCACACGGCCGGGACGTCTGCCTCGACCGAGAAGGGGAGGACGATGTGGTGGCCGTTGGGGCAGTCGTAGATTGCCTCCTGGCGCGGTGCGGCGAGGACGCCCTCGTCGGTCTCCATGGAGAGGGAGCCCAGTCGGGTGCCTCGCAGGCTGCGGCTGTTCATGCGGTTCTCGCTTCCTGCCGGGGTACGGGGCCGGACGGTGTGCCGTCCGGAAGGTCTGTGCGGTGTCGTGCGCGGCGACACTCGGAGGTGTCAACGCCTGCGGGGCCGGATCTCTTCCCGGGAGCTGCACGGCCCTCGCGGGTCAGGCGTCGTCGAGGAGCTCGGAGAGCAGGTCGACGCGATTGGTGATGATACCATCCACGCCCTTGACCAGCAGATCCTGCATGGTCACGGGGTCGTCCACGGTCCAGACGTGCACCTCGCAGCCGGCATGGTGCGCGGCGGCGACGGTGTCCCGGGTCACCACCGGGATCCCCTTGTCCCTCTCCGGCACCTGCAGCGCGCCGTAGGGGGCGAGCAGCCGATCGGTGACGGCGAGCGGAGCCTCGAGCGCTCGGGCGGCGAGGAAGCGGCCGATCACGCCCCGGGAGGGGCTGCGCACGGCCGTGACGCCGGTCGCGGCGCGGAGCGTGGCGACCGCACGGCGCAGCACCGCGCCGTCGAAGCTCGCCAGGCACACCCGGTCGGCGCTGCGGGTCCGGGCGATCGCGGCGACGGCGGGACCGATCGCGGAGGGGCTCTTCACGTCGATGTTCAGCGGGACGTCCGGGAAGGCGTCCAGCACGTCCTCCAGCATGGCGAGCGGACGGTCGCCGGGCAGCCGCACGGCGCCGGCGTCCCCCGCCGAGAGCTCGTCGATGCGGCGGGGGTCACCCGCGATGCGGGCGAGGTCCTCGTCGTGCACGGCGAGGGCCAGCCCGTCCCGGGTGGCGCGGGTATCGGTCTCGAGCATGTCCGCGCCGGCGTCGAGGGCGTCGCGGAACGCCTCGAGGGTGTTCTCCGGCGCTTCGAGCGCGAGGCCCCGGTGGGCGATGCGGCGCGGCCGCGGGCCGGGCAGGAAGCGCGAGGCGGGCTCTCCGGGCCGCTCAGGGCTGCTGCTGGTCGATGAGGGCATCCTCTTCCTCCTCGTCCTGACCCCGTCGACGCGCGCGGACGGCGCGTCGGGGGCGATGGTCTGCGGTGACCCGTGCACCGGACCGCGCGGGGATCCGGGACCCGGGGGCGGTGGCGGCGTGCGGGCCCGTCGGAGCGATCGCGCCCGACGCGCCGTCCTCGTCGTCGCCGCGCGACGTTCCTGCGTCCTCCGCCTCCTCCGCGGCGAGGTCCTGGAACTGGCGGCGCAGGCGGAAGATCAGGGCGCCCGGGAAGAACAGCGCGAAGATCCACCACTGGAAGGCGTAGGACAGATGTGGCCCGAGGCCCGTCTCCGGTGCCGGGAGCGGTTGCGGTCGGTCCGCTGCCGGCTCCTCCTCCGCCAGCTCGCCGAAGGCGCCGATCACCACGGCGTCCGTGTCCAGGCCGAGCTGGGAGGCGATCTGGGTGGGGTTGACGGAATGGGCCTGGCCCTCCGGCGGGACCCGGTCCAGCACCGGCTCCGCCGTCCGCAGACGGGCGGTCACCGTGAGCGTGCCCTCCGGGACGGGCGCCGGATCGGCGGGGGAGCTGGCGTCGGCGTCCTCCGGCACCCAGCCGCGCACCACCATCAGCGTGGTGCCGTCCTCGCCGCGGAAGGGGACCAGCTGCCAGAAGCCGACCTCGCCGCCGAGCTGCCGGTTGCGGACGTAGAGCACACAGCCGGGCTCGGTGCAGTAGCTGCCCTGCATCTCGACCGGGGTCCACACCTGCGCGTCCGGGAGCGGAGCCGCAGGATCGGGCATCGCCTCGACGAGGGGGACAGGAGAGGCGTCGTAGTTCTCCTCGATGACCGCGGCGCGGTCGCGTTTGTCCTCGAAGCGGCCGTACTGCCACAGCCCGAGCGACACGCAGACGGCGGCGAGCAGCAGCACGACCACGAGGCCGAGGAGGGTGTCGCGGGAGAGCAGGATGCGGCGACGGACGGAACGGTCGGTCATCCGCGATCAGGTGCCGCGGCGCCCGTCCCGTGCTCACCGGGCATCGCGTGCCCGGCCCCGTGCAGATGGCTCGCCTGCTCGCCGAGCACGCCGGTGAGGTCCTCGATCCCGAACTGCACCAGCTGCACGAAGAGGATCACCGTCGCGGCGGTGAGCAGCAGGCCGAGGGCCGTGACCGTGATCGTCATCCCCAGCCGCAGCCGCGGCCGGTCCCTGCGGGGCTGTGCCGGCGGGAAGCCGTAGTCCTCGTCCTGGAGATGGTTCTCGGTCCACATCCCGGGGTTGAGGACGGAGACCGGGTACTGCTCGACCCGCGCCCGGGGGCGGGCACCGCTGGCGGGGACATCCTCGGAGTCCTGCAGCGGCGCCGCGACCTGCGGGGCGGATCGGTCGCCCGTCCAGAGCCTCCACCCGGCCGGCACCGGCCCCCAGGAGGGGCCGGGCCGGAAGTCCGCCGGCGGGACCCACTCGTCATGCGGGGGTTCGGGCCAGTTCGGCGGCGGGTTGAAGCGCTGTGCGGAGGTCACGCAGGGACGTCCCAGGAGTAGGTGTCCGAGTAGGAGTCGAACTCCAGCTTGAGGTCGCCGGCGCGCTTGACGTCGAACAGCATCGTCATCGTGTACTCGTCGCCGGCCGTGAAGCCGTTCTCGGGGTAGAAGCCGGCCCCGGAGCCCTTGAGCCCGTAGGTCTCGCTCGACGGCGTGATGCCGCCGCCGTAGGGGGTGATCACGGTGAACTGCTGCGGGTTCAGTCCGTCGAAGGTGCCCTCGGTGACGGTGAGCTTCGCGGTGAGGACGAGGTAGTCGCCCTGCTCGCCGGGCTCGACGGTGCCGCCGTACTCGCTCGGGAGCTTGTCAGCAGGGGTGTAGGCCATGTGCACGGCGAGCGTCCCGGTGCCGTCGGTGCCCACGATCTCGACCGGCTTCGCGGAGGGGTCGATGGTGGCGAGGTCGGTCGGGGTCGGCTCGGCCGCCTCCGCCTCGTCGTCGGTGGTCTCCTCGGGGGTCGTCTCCTCGCCGCCGTCGGTGGTCTCCTCCTGGGACGTGGTCGGGTCGCCGCCGCCGGTCGGCTCGTCGCCGCCGCGGTTCAGCAGGAACACGCCGCCGATGATCGCGAGGACGAGCGCGATGATGATCAGGAGGATGCAGCCGACCCACCAGAAGCGCCGGACGATGCCCTTCTTCGGCGGCTCTGCGTCGGTCGACGCGGTCCATGCTGCCCCGGAGTCGGTCGAGGGGGAGCCCTGGCCGTAGCCCTGGGCGGGGGAGCCGGGGCCGTAGCCCTGCGAGGGCGAGCCCTGACCGTAGCCCTGGGCGCCGTAGTCGGAGGGCGAGGCCTGGCCGTAGCCCTGGTCCGCCGAGGCCTGGCCGTAGCCGGCCTGCGCCTGCCCGTAGCCCTGGTCGGCGGAGCCCTGGACGTAGCCCTGTCCCTGGCCGTAGCCGGACGCGGAATCGCCCTGGCCGTGGGTCTGGCCGTAGTCGGGCGCGGAGGGCGCCCCGCCGTCGGCGGAGCCCTGGGAGGCGTCGTAGGAACCTTGGGCGGCGTACGCGCCGCCGGCCACCGCACCGCCGACGGCGGCACCGCCTGCGGCTGCCGCACCCCAGCCCGTACCGCTGTGGCCCGTGCCCTGGGTGGAGGCGTCCTGGGCCGTGCCCGGTGCCGGCTCCGCGGTCTCGTACGGGGCCTGCTGGGCGAGGCCCGCCCCGAGGTCCGGTCCCGCGTACTCGGCGGTCTCCGAGGCGCCGGAAGTCCCGGAGGCCCCGCCGGCGTCGACGCCGGCCTCGGGGTCGGTCCCGGCGGTGCGGGGGTCGGTGCCCGCGACGTGCGTCGCGTCCTCGGCGTCGGAGGGAGCGGACTGCTGCGGTGCATCGGCCCCAGCAGGCGCCGGTGCGGGCTCCCCTTGGTCGACGGGCTCCGCCGCATGCCGCCCGCGGGTGTCGTCGGCGTGCTCGCCGGACGGTGCGACCTGCGCGGCGTCGGCACCGCTGGGAGCGGCGCCGTAGGGGTTGATCGCGCCGTACTGGCCGGAGGAGCCCTGCGTGGCATGCGCGTCCTGCGCGGCAGGGGCATCCTGGCCGGCGGAGCGATCCTGAGCGTCCGCCGCGGGCTCGGACGCGGTGGTCACGGGCTGCTCCGGCTGCTGTGCCACGTGCGTCTGCGCATCATCGCCGGCGCTCAGCCGCGTCGCGTCGTCCTCGACCGGCGCGGGCTCCTGCGCAGGAGCGGGCTGCTCGGCCGGAGCCTGCTCCGGCGCGGGCGACGGGGCCGACGGGGCGTCCTCGGCGCTGACCCAGAAGTTCCAGCCCTCGGGCGCGGGGCCCCACGACGGATCCGGCTGCCAGCCGGGAGGCGGGCTCCACTGCGGATCGTCGATCGGCCAGTTCGGCGGAGGATTGAAGCGATAGGCCATCGTGGCGCACCTTCCGGAGCTGTGGGCGGGGCCGGGTCCCCCCTCGGGTCCCGACACTCTCTCGCCCCGTATCGTAGAGCACACACCCCTACCGGGCGGCGTCCCCGCCGCGTGCCGACACACCGGTTCCACGCCGCTCCCGCCGCCCCTGACACGAAGGAGTCCGCATGACCGAGAGCACCCCCGAGCCCCGCAGCGTCCTGATCACGGGAGGCAACCGGGGCATCGGCCGGTCGATCGCGGAGGAGTTCCTCCGCCGCGGCGACAAGGTCGCGGTCACCAGCCGCTCCGGCGCCGGCGGCCCCGAGGGCGCGCTCACCGTCGCCGCCGACGTCACCGACGGCGACAGCCTCACCGCCGCGATCAAGGCCGTCGAGGCCGAGAACGGACCGATCGAGGTGCTGGTCGCGAACGCCGGCATCACCGACGACCAGCTCCTGCTGCGGATGAGCGACGAGTCCTTCGAGACGGTGCTCGACACCAACCTCACCGGCGCATTCCGCACGGTGCAGCGCGTGATCAAGTCGATGGTGCGCAAGAAGAAGGGCCGCATCGTGCTGATCAGCTCCGTGGTGGGCCTGTACGGCTCGCCCGGGCAGGTCAACTACGCGGCCTCGAAGTCCGGTCTCGTCGGCATCGCCCGCGCGCTCACCCGCGAGCTCGGCTCCCGCGGCATCACCGCGAACGTGGTCGCGCCCGGCTACATCGACACCGAGATGACCCAGCAGCTCTCCGAGGACCTCCAGGACAGCTACCGCAAGGCGATCCCCGCCGGGCGCTTCGCGGACCCGGAGGAGGTGGCCCGCGTCGTGGCGTTCGTCGCGAGCGACGATGCGGCGTACATCTCCGGCGCCGTCATCCCCGTCGACGGCGGCCTGGGCATGGGACACTGATCCCCGTCCTGAACCGACCGACCGTGAAGGTGTGAACCCACCCCGATGTCCTCCTCCGACCCCGCCAGTCGTCTGCTACTCCTGATGCGCCACGGCAAGGCGGAGAACAGCTCCGGCCAGCCCGATCACGAGCGTGCGCTGGCCGAGCGCGGACAGTCCCAGGCCCGCCTGGTGGGGGAGTACCTCGCCGCGCAGAACGTGGAGGTCTCCCGGGTGCTCGTCTCGGACTCCACCCGCACCGCGCAGTCCTGGGAGGGCGTCCGCTCGCAGATGCCGGACTTCGACGGCGAGGTCACCTCGCACGAGGCGATCTACTCCGGCGGCCCCTCGGAGCTGCTCTCGCTGGTCCGGGGCGTCGCTCCGGAGCACGCGGTGGTCCTGGTGATCGGGCACGAGCCGACCATCTCCTCGCTCAGCGCGCTGCTGGCCGACGACGACTCCGACGCCGGGGCGACCGCGCAGGCCCGCATCGGCATGCCGACCGGCTCCATGTCCGTGCTCTCCGGCTCCCTGGAGAACTGGGACGCCCTCGGCGAGGCCGCGCTCACCCTGCACACCATCGTCCGCCCCTGAGGCCGACGCGACAGCGCCCGCCCACCGTCGCGGTGGGCGGGCGCTGTGCTGTGCGGAGCCGCTCAGCGGGAGGCCGCGGCCTCCAGGTGCGGCCAGGCGTCGAGCAGCGACTCCCCGTCCAGCACCACGTCGGCCATCTCCCGCAGCGCGGGCTTCGCCCGGAAGGCGATGCCGGTGCCGGCGGCGGCGAGCATCTCGCGGTCGTTCGCCCCGTCACCCATCGCCACGATGCGCGCGACCGGCACGCCGTGCCGCTCGGCGAGCTCCTCGAGGGTGGCGCGCTTCGCGGCGCCGTCGATGATCGGGCCGAAGACCTTCCCGGTGAGGCGGCCCTCCGCGATCTCGAAGCGGTTCGCCCGCACGTGGTCGATGCCCGCCTCGGCGGCGAGAGGATCGATGACCTCGTGGAACCCGCCCGAGACCAGCGCGGTCGCCCAGCCGGCCGCCTTCGCGCGGCGCACCAGCTCGAGCGCGCCGGGCGTCGGCACCAGAGAGGAGCGCACCACGGCGAGCACCGAGTCGTCGAGTCCCTTGAGCAGCGCCACCCTCGCCCGCAGCGACGCGGCGAAGTCGAGCTCGCCGCGCATCGCCGCGGTGGTGATCTCCTCGACCTCGGCCCGCACGCCGGCGTGATCGGCGACGAGCTCGATCACCTCCTGCGTGAGGAAGGTCGAGTCGACGTCGGAGACGAGCAGCCCCGTCGCGAGGGAGGTCGTCATGGTCCCGGGAACTGCGGCGCTCACGGCTCGATGACCGTGCCCTTGCCGATCACGGTGATGCCGGAGTCGGTGACGACCCAGCCGCGGGCCCGGTCCTTCTCGGCGTCCAGGCCGATCTGGGTGCGCGGGGGGACGATCACGTCCTTGTCGATGATGGCGCGGTGGATCTGGCAGTGCCGACCCACTGTGACGCCGTCCATCAGCACGGAGTCCGAGACCGTCGACCAGGAGTTCACGCGCACCCCGGGGGAGAGCACGGAGCTGGAGACCGAGGCGCCGGAGACGACCACGCCGGGCGAGATGACGGAGTCCACCGCGGAGCCGACGCGGCCGGGGCCGGCGTGGACGAACTTCGCCGGCGGCGCGTTGCGGTGCCCGGTGAAGGTGGGCCACTTGTCGTTGTAGAGATTGAACACGGGGTGGATCGAGATCAGATCCATGTGCGCGTCGTAGAAGGCGTCCAGGGTGCCGACGTCGCGCCAGTAGTCGCGGTCGCGATCGGTGGAGCCCGGCACGTCGTTGTGGATGAAGTCGTAGACCGTCGCGTCGCCCTTCTCCACGAACGAGGGGACGATGTCGCCGCCCATGTCGTGCTTGGAGGAGTCGTCCTCGGCGTCGCGGGTGACGGCCTCGACCAGCGCGTCGGCGGTGAAGATGTAGTTGCCCATCGAGGCGAGGACGGAGGAGGGGTCGTCGGCCAGGCCCTCGGTCTCCTTCGGCTTCTCGACGAAGGCCTTGATGGCGGTGGGGTCCGATGGATCGGTCTCGATGACGCCGAACTGGTCCGACAGCTCTTTCGGCTGACGGATCGCGGCGACCGTGCAGGAGCGGCCGGACTCGATGTGCGCGTCCAGCATCTGCGAGAAGTCCATGCGGTAGATGTTGTCGGCGCCGACGACGACCACGTACTCCGGCTTCTCGTCGTGGATCAGGTTCAGCGACTGGGCGATTGCGTCGGCGCTGCCGCGGAACCAGTGCTTGCCCATCCGCTGCTGCGCGGGGACCGGCGCGACGTAGTTGCCCAGCAGCGAGCTCATCCGCCACGTCTGGGCGATGTGCTTGTCCAGCGAGTGCGACTTGTACTGGGTGAGCACGACGATCTTGAGATAGCCGGAGTTGACGATGTTCGACAGGGCGAAGTCGATGAGGCGGTAGATGCCGCCGAACGGCACTGCGGGCTTTGCCCGATCGAGGGTCAGCGGCATCAGCCGCTTCCCCTCGCCGCCGGCGAGGACGATGGCGAGGACCTTCTGGGACGACATGGTGCGAGGATAGTCCAATCGTGGCACTCGTCACGCACATCCCCGAGAGCGTGGACGCACCGGGCGGAACGGGCGAACCGGTCCGCGTCGTGCGCCCCGCGCCGTGGCACGAAGGAGAAGGAGCCCCATGCGCGTCGATCTGCTCACCAAGGAGTACCCCCCGGAGGTCTACGGCGGTGCCGGGGTGCACGTCGCCGAGCTCACCAAGGTGCTGCGCCCGCACATCGACGTGCGGGTGCGAGCCTTCGGCGCCGAGCGGGAGGAGGAGGGCACCAGCTCCTACAGCACCCCCGCGGAGCTCGAGGGGGCCAACGCCGCCCTGTCCACCCTCGGCACCGACCTGCTGATCGCCGCGGACTGCGGCGGCGCGGACCTGGTCCATTCCCACACCTGGTACGCGAACTTCGCCGGGCACGTCGCCTCGCTGCTGCACGGGATCCCGCACGTGCTCTCGGCCCACTCCCTCGAGCCGCTGCGCCCGTGGAAGGCGGAGCAGCTCGGCGGCGGCTATCGCGTCTCCTCCTTCGCCGAGCGCACCGCCTACGAGGGCGCCGCCGGGGTCATCGCGGTCTCCGCCGGGATGCGGGAGGACATCCTGCGCGCCTACCCCTCGGTCGACCCGGCGAAGGTGCACGTGGTCCACAACGGCATCGACATCGACTCCTGGGCCCCGAACCAGGACACCTCGGCGCTGACCTCCCGCGGCATCGACCCCGAGGCGCCGACGATCGTGTTCGTCGGTCGGATCACCCGCCAGAAGGGCCTGCCCTACTTCCTGCGGGCGGTGCGCGAGCTGCCCGAGGACTACCAGGTGGTGCTGTGCGCCGGCGCCCCGGACACCCCGGAGATCGCACAGGAGGTCGACGGCCTCGTCAGGGAGCTGTCCACCACCCGCGGCAACGTGCACCTGATCACCGAGATGCTGCCGCGACACGAGCTGACCCAGATCCTCACCCACGCGACCACCTTCGCGTGCCCGAGCATCTACGAGCCGCTCGGCATCGTGAACCTCGAGGCCATGGCCTGCGGCACCCCCGTGGTCGCCTCCGCGACCGGCGGGATCCCCGAGGTCGTCGCCGACGGGGAGACCGGCTACCTGGTCCAGCTCGAGCAGCTCAGCGACGGCACCGGCACCCCCGTGGACCCGGAGAGGTTCATCGCCGACACCCGCGACGCGCTGGTGCGGATGGTCTCGGACCCGGCACGGGCGAAGGAGATGGGCGAGGCCTCGCGCCGTCGTGCCGCTGAGCACTTCTCCTGGACCTCGATCGCGGAGCGCACCCTTGAGGTCTACCGCACGGTCATCGAGCAGTCCCGCTGACCGACTGACCGTCGGCCGTCCCGGCTCGCGCCGGGACGGGCGAGCTCAGCCGAGCTCGTCCAGCACGATCCGCTCGATCGCCTCGACCAGCGCCGCGCGCGCCGCCTCGTGCAGCTCGTCGAGCAGGCCCCGCCGTGCGAGCGCCTCCGAGAGGTCGATCGTGTGGCCGTGGCCCTCCTCGATCTCGGAGCGGGTCAGCAGCAGGGTGCGGGAGGCCAGGACCAGCAGGTGCGCGGCCGCCCCGTCGACGTGGCGCGGCAGGGCGGTGGAGATCCAGGTGGGCGGGATGCGGGCGGCCTCGACCGGCTCCTCGGGCACCAGGTCCAGGTCGACGCTCCCCTCGGCCGTGCGGCGCAGCGCGCGCAGCAGCTCCTCGCGGGCGCTGCCCGAGGTCGCTGCGGGCGGCACCTGTGCGCCGAGCGGCGCCTCGACCTTCACCCAGGTCACCGCCGTGACCTCGCGTCCCTCGACCTCGACCGGGGTCAGCACCGGGACGAGGGTGTGATCGGCGATCCCGGCGCCGGTGACGATGATCGCCTGCTCCGCCTCGAGGGCGAGCGGCACCACGGGAGGCGGGCCGACGAGCCCCGCGAGCCGGCCGGGGGCGGGCAGCACCAGACGCAGCTGGGCGAGCGGCAGACGGCGCAGCGCCGTCATCCACTCGAACAGGTCCGTGCCCTCGCCGGAAGGTCCGGAGCGGCCCACGCCGTGGCTCATCCGGGCGGCGTCGTCGGGGCCGAGGTCGCCGCGCAGGTAGGCGGCGGTCCACAGCATCAGCACCGCCGCCCGGGGGAGGGCGACGAGATCACGCCCGGCAGCCGCCTCGCTCACGAGCCTGCTCCGTCCGCGCCGCCGGGCGCCCCGTCGTCGGCCGCGCTCGCCCCCTCGGCCGCGACGAAGACCGCCCGCCGCGCGGGGACGTCCACCGTCTCCAGCCGCACCCGCACCACGGTCCCGACCTCCGCGTCCATCGGCACCCAGGCGGTCACCGGCGGATCGGTCAGCTGCACCTCGACGCGCAGCGGAGCGCCAGAGCCGTTGCCGTTGCCCTCGCTCGCCTCGCGCCGCTCGATCACCGTCGCGTCGAAGGTCTCGCCCTGCCAGGCGACGAGGGCGGCGGTCTCCACCAACTCGCGGGCGGCCCGCTCGAGGCTCCCGGCCTGCGCGCCGGTGGACTGCATCGCCTCGGGGATCTCGCCGAGGGCGGCGAGCAGCTCCTGCGAGGGGCTGCGGCCCTGTGCATGGTCCAGGCAGACCAGCAGCACGAAGCGGTCCACCAGGCGGCGCAGCGGCGCGGTGGTGTGGGCGTAGGGCGCGGCGATCGCGGCCTGCACCGGGTCCTCGGGCACCTCCTCGGGACGGGTGAACGCCGCGTAGGAGGCGCCCCGGAACAGGGAGGTGGCGAGGTTCAGCAGCGCGAGATGGGTCGGTTCGCGCCAGTCCAGGGAGCGCAGGAACTCCCCGTACTCCACGCCCTCGCGCCAGGGCACGCCGAGCACCTGGCTCTGGCGGCGGAACCGGTCCACGGCGCGCTGCTCCGCCGACGGCATGGTGCGCAGGATGCCCGCGCCGTGCTCGAGCATCAGGCTCGCCGCGGCCATGCCGGTCATCAGCGAGAGCTGCGCGTTCGCGTCCTCGATCGGGTTCATGCTCCGCCAGGTCAGCCGCACGTGGTCCTCCTCGGCCACCACCTCCTGCTCGGGCACGTTCAGGCTCGCCCCGCCGCGCTCGGCCTCGAGCGCGGTGCGGAGGTCACCGATCTCCTGCAGCAGCACCATCATCGGATGGCCCCGCCCGGCGTCGAGCTCCTGCTGCACCCGGTCGTAGCCGAGCTTCGCGACCGAGCGGACCAGCGCCCGCTCGAGCCCGATCCCGACCACCTCGCCGCGCTCGTCCAGCGTCAGCTCCCACACGAAGGCGGGCGCGGTCTGCTCCGGCAGCAGGGAGGCGACGCCCTCGGAGAGCACCTCGGGATGCAGCGGGATGCGACGGTCCGGGAGGTAGAGGGTCTCCCCGCGCCGCCGCGCCTCGTAGTCGATCACGCCGTCGAGGTCGACGAAGAAGGGCACGTCCGCGATCGCGTACAGCACCCGGTACCCCTCCGCGGTGCGCTCCAGGTGCATCGCCTGGTCGAGGTCCGTGGAGCGTGCCGGGTCCAGGGTCACGAACGGCACGTCCGTCAGATCGCGTCGCTCCGCACCGCCTGCCGCGGCGTCACGGCCCGCGGCCTCCTCGGCGGCGGCGAGCACCTCGGCGGGGAACTCGAGCGGCACGTCGCCGTCGTGGTCAGCCAGGAGCACGTCGATGCCCTCACGGAGGTCGTCGGCGGCGACCGAGCCGCGCGGTGCGAGCAGGGAGACGGGACGGTGCGCCACAGGGACCTCCAGCAGGTCGGGGTCGGACCGGGCCAGTCTAGGCAGGGGCCGACGCGCCCGGTGGGCCGACCACGGACCAGGGCGCCCAGGCGATAGGCTCGGGGCCATGTCCGTCGCAGCAGCCACCCTGACCGATGTCACCGTCACCCGCAGCGGGAAGACCATCCTCGACGAGGTGACCCTCCGGATCGGGGAGGGGGAGCGCTGGGCGGTGCTCGGCCCCAACGGCGCCGGCAAGTCCACCCTCGTGCGCCTGCTCTCGGCACGGCTGCACCCCACCTCCGGCACCGTCGAGATCCTCGGCGAGCAGCTGGGGCGCGTGGACATCTTCGAGCTGCGCCCCCTGCTGGGCCTGGCGAGCCAGGAGCTCGCCGACACGATCCCGGCCGACGAGACCGCCGAGAACGTCGTGGTCACCGCCGGGTACGGCGTCGTCGGCCGGTGGCGGGAGAGCTACGACGAGGTCGACCTCGAGCGCGCCCGCACCCTGCTGGCCGCCTTCGGCGTCGGCGGCCTCGCGGACCGTCACTTCGGCACCCTCTCCACCGGCGAGCGCAAGCGCGTCCTCGCCGCCCGTGCCCTGATGACCGATCCGGAGCTGCTGCTGCTGGACGAGCCCGCGGCGGGCCTGGACCTCGGCGGCCGCGAGGCGCTCGTGCGCACCCTGGGCCGGCTCGCGAAGGACCCCGCGACCCCGGTGACGGTGCTGGTCACCCACCACGTCGAGGAGATCCCGCCGGGCTACACCCATGTCGCGCTGCTGCGCGACGGCGGGCTGGTCGCCGCCGGCCCCATCGCCGAGAGCCTCACCTCCCAGAACCTGACGAGGACGTTCGGGCTGCCGCTCGTGGTGGAGCAGCGCGGCGAGCGCTTCACCGCCCGCTCCCTCTCCCTGGACTGAGCGCATGAGCGAGGCGCAGCTGCGCCGGATCACCGAGCTCGGGGACCCGGCGCTCGACGACTACCTGCGCATGACGGACGTGAAGCTCCGCTCCCGCGTCGAGGTGGAGCGGGGCCTGTTCATGGCCGAGAGCTTCGAGGTCATCTCCCGTGCGATGGATGCGGGCATGGCCCCGCGCTCGTTCCTGATGAGCGAGAAGTGGCTTTCGAAGTTCGCGCCGCTGTACGAGCGCTTCCCCGAGGTGCCCGTGTTCGTGGGGAAGGAGGCGCTGCTCGAGCAGCTCACCGGCTTCCACCTCCACCGCGGCGCGCTCGCGGCCATGCAGCGCCCCGAGCTGCCCGGTGTGGCCGAGCTGCTGGAGGGGGCGCGGACAGTCGCCGTGCTCGAGGACATCGTCGACCATACGAACGTCGGGGCGATGTTCCGCTCCGCCGCGGCGCTCGGCGTGGACGCGGTGCTGGTGACCCCGCAGTGCGCGGACCCGCTGTACCGCCGCTCGATCCGCGTCTCGATGGGCACCGTCTTCCAGGTGCCGTGGACCCGGCTGACCTCCTGGCCCGCCGCGGGCATCGAGGGGCTGCACGAGGCCGGCTTCGACGTGCTCGCCCTGGCGCTCACCGACGGGGCGGTGCCGCTGGACGAGGTGGACCTCGGCCAGGAGCGGAAGGTCGCCCTCGTGCTCGGCGCCGAGGGCCACGGCCTGAAGCCCGCGACGCTCCGCACGGTCGACGAGCACGTGGTGATCCCGATGGCCGGGGGAGTGGACTCCCTCAACGTCGCCGCGGCCAGCGCCGTCGTGTTCTGGCAGCGACGGGCGATGCTCGCGCAGGGGTGAGACTCGTCAGTTGCCGGGCACCCTGAGAGTGCTCACGGGGCCAGATGCTTGGCCCAAAATCCGTCGTCCGCCCAGTCTTCGGGGATCCCCATTCCAATGAGGTTCATCCGGGGCCGAGCGCTGATCAGCTCGTGCAGGCGGCGCGCCCAGCTGCTACGGGGAGAGACGGTCTCGAGCACTGCTTGGAGCGACACGAGAACGGGGTAGAGGCGCTTTCTCGAACGCTCGGGGAGAGCATTCGCTCCTGTCAACCACGGGATCGACGGCGAGGTGGGAATAGCGGGATAGACTCCGAGCCCGACGTTCCACAGCCGTCCGTGATGCGCGCAGATGTTCCTGACCCGGACGTAGGTCCGTAGCCATGACTCCAGGACCGGGGCGGTGAGTCCGATGCTCTTGGCGATCGCAGTCCGATCAGCAGGACGCTTCAGATTGCGGTACGTGCTCGCGAGCTGTCCGATGGTGAGGGTCTCGACCATCAGCCAGGACGGAGGCAGCTCGGGAGCGCTGTACGTCGTGAGGTAATGCTCGAGAGCCGACCGGTGCACCAGAGAATCCTCACCGGCGTCGGGCGTCCCCCGAAGCCGCTCGTCGCAGCTGTCTTTGACGATTCTGAGGAGCCCGTCGTGCCTGCGTTGATCGCGGAAATGAGAAGCGTCCATATACCAATGGGAGTTCTCACTCGAGGTCGCCATGTGATCGGTGAGTGCAGCCCGGACGGCTACCTCGACCCGCTCTAGCGCATCGAGGACCAGGAGCCGCAGTGCACGATCGAAGACATAAAGATCCAGCACATCGTCGAACTCGGTTCCCTCGCGGAACAGATGGTCGGAATGGCCGTGCTGGAACGGAATGTTGTACGGCGAAAAGCGGTAGTACCCGATGTGCCGCAGATACCGTGCCGTCCGCTCGGGTTCAGGGATGACCAGTCCACGTTCGGACAGCCGTTCGATGAGCTCGTCGAGGGTGAGTGGCGGCTTGTCGTAGACGAGCGCGCCCCGTGAACGCGGCGAATGACGATTCGGGGCGTAGCGATCCATGTCGAGTCCTTGCTGCTGGCAAAGAAAATCCCCCAAGTGCGCATCGTCGAGAGGCGTGGGGGATGTAGTGCACTCAGTATAGCACTCCATCCCTCGGCCGATCCGGACCTCCGCAGTGCCGACGTGTCGTGACCTCCACCCCGAGTCACTGAGAGCAGCACGATCTCCGAAGGGGGAACTGCCAGTTCCTCCCGTCCCGTCGCCGCTGCTCCTAGCGTGGTCGCATGACGATCGATCTCACCGCACCGAACCCCTCGTTCACCCTGAACAACGGTGTGACGATGCCGGCCCTCGGCCTCGGCGTCTTCCAGACCCCGCCGGCTGAGCGCATCGCCGAGGCCTAGCAAGGCCCGCCGAACAGGGACCGGACGCGTGGCGATCGCGCTCCTGAATCAGCCGTCCCGGCTCACGTGGCTCAGGCTCGCGCCGTCTCCGCGGGCCGGGCCGCGAGTCGCTTCGCCAGTGGGATCATGACGAGCCCGATCACGGTCAGCACCGCGCAGATCGCGAAGATGCCGCGCTGTCCCAGCAACGGCAGCGCCCCGGCGGCGATGATCGGCCCGGACAGGATCGCGCCGACGCGCCTCGCGTTCATGAACAGCCCCGTGGACATCCCCGCCCCCGGGATCAGGTCCTGGAACAGCGTGAGCCCGATCCCGGAGATCGCCGCGAAGCCGAGCGCGTTCGGGATCTGCAGCACGAGCAGCAGCACCGGCTCGGTGACCAGCACCAGCCCGGCGTAGTAGACGGCCGAGAGCACGGCGCCCACCGCGACCAGGGTCAGGTGCGAGATGCGGTCGCCGAGCCGGCCGATGATCATCAGCGCCGGCACCTCGAGAGCGGCGGCGACGCCGAGCACGATCCCCGCCCACATGACGCCGAGACCCACCGTCTCGGTGACGTACAGCGCCATGAACGTCATCGCCGTCGCATTCGTGGCCTGGAACAGTACGAACGCACCGATGATCACCACGGTCGGGGTGCGGCTGCCGGGCGGCAGCGCGTGCGGGGAGCGGGCCGGCTCGGGCGCCTCCGCGGCGACGGAGCGGTGCTGCCGCATCATCACCGCGGTCGTCACGATGTTCACCACCGCGATCACCACCAGTGCCAGCAGGATGCCGCGTGCCCCGGCCGAGCCGATGATCGCGGTCGCGAGCGGCGGCCCGCCCATCCAGGCCGCGGAGATGATCGCGCGGGTGTCGACGATCGTGGAGGTGGCCGCGCCGACGTCCCGCAGATGGGCGAACAGCATCGTGGTGCCGAGCCCCGCCGGGCCGCCGAGGACCACCAGCGCCACCGTCGCGAGCGGCAGCGTGCTCACCGCGGCGAGCGCTGCGGCCAGCGCGATCGTCAGCACCGCGGCGGCCATCAGCATCGGCAGGTACGTGCGGCGCCGGTCCGCCCAGGCGGGCAGCACGATCGAGGCGATGAAGCCGCCGGCGTTGTAGATCGCCAGCGACCAGCCGATGTCGGCGGTGGAGGCGTCGTAGAGCGTGGCGAGGATCAGGGCGAGCGCGGGGCTCAGCAGCGAGGAGTGCAGCCCCCACAGCAGCGCCGCCGACGGCACGAGCAGGCGGGAGGCGACGGGGCGCCGCGGGGCGTCGGAGGGAATGGAGATCCTTCATCGTTCGGAGGTAGAGCTCCCGGCACGCTATGCCGCCGCCGTCCTCGCCGGGAGGAACTGCCAGGGCACCCCTCAGCTGCGACGCGCGAGCAGGCTGATCGTGTTCGGCAGCCGCCCGTCCCAGGCGGCGGCCGGCTCATCGCCGACGACCCCGCTCCGCGTCCGGGGATCGATCGTGCCGGCTCCGGACTCAGACTCCTCGGGCCGACCTACCCGGCCCATCGGATGCATGCACGCGATCCTCTCGGGCCTTCCAGGTTCTCCTGCGTCGGCATGTCGGCGGGGGCGTCTCGGCGAGAGAGGAGATGCGGAAGGTCGCGCCCGCGTTGTTCACCACGGCATCGATCCGTCCCGCCCGAGACGTCGCGGCGTCGAACAGCTCGTCGATCCCCGAGTCCGTCGTGAGGTCAGCGCGGACCGTCGAGCACGTCACCCCCAGAGCCTCCGCCTCCGACCTGGTGGTAGCGGCCGCGGGCTCGTCGCGGACGTACCCGAGGACCAGGTCCCGCCCGTCCTGGGCGAGTCTGAGCGACGTGGCCCTCCCGATCCCTCACGGCCCTCCGGTGATGAGCGCCAGGCGGTTCTGCATGGCGCCATCGTAGGGCGGCTGGCGCACGTGGCGCCGTCAGGGGTGCGCGCAGGACGGACCTGGTGGACCTCCTGAGCGCCGCCCCGTCCTTACAGCGCGATCTGGATCTTCACGTCCGTCGGCCGGCCCTCGAGGAAGCGCTCGAACGCCTGGACCGAGTCGTCGAAGGCGAAGGTCTCCGAGACGAAGGGGGAGAGGTCGACGGCGTCGCTCGCGGCGAGGTCGATCGCCTTCTGGTGCACGTTCGCGTAGCGGAACACGGTCTCGAGCGAGACGCCCCGGCTCTGTGCGGTGGCGATGTCGAAGGGCACCGGGTCCACCGGCATGCCCACCAGGACGATCCGCCCGCCCGGTGCGGGCAGCGCCCACAGGTCCTGGTATGCGGGTGCGGCACCGGTGGCCTCGAAGACGACCTGCGGGCCCCAGCCGCCGGTCGCCTCGCGGACGACCTCGCCCAGGCTCTGCGCGGTCGCGTCGACCGTGGTGAGGCCGTCGATCCCGTCCAGCAGCGCGAGCTTCTCCGGCAGCACGTCGGAGATGAACACGCGGCTCGCGCCGCCGGCGAGCGCGGCGAGCGCGGTCATGATCCCGATCGTGCCGGCGCCGACCACGGCGGCGACGTCTCCGGGGGAGATCTCGGCCTTGGTCGCGGCGAACATGCCGACCGCGAAGGGCTCGATCAGCGCACCCTCGGCGAAGCTCATCGACTCCGGGAGCCTGTACGTGTAGGCGGCGGGGTGGAGCACCTCGTCGGCGAGGCAGCCGTGGACGGGCGGGGTCGCCCAGAACTCGACGCCGGGGTCGACGTTGTAGTTGCCCTCCTTGACCGCGCGGGAGGTGGGGTCCGGGACGCCCGGCTCCATGACCACGCGGTCTCCGACGGCGAGGCCCGTGACGCCCTCGCCGACCTCGAGCACGGTGCCGGCACCCTCGTGGCCGAGGATCATCGGCGCCTCGACCACGAACGGGCCGATCTTCCCGTCGGTCCAGTAGTGCACGTCCGAGGCACAGATGCCGACGGTGTGCATCGCGATCCTCACCTGACCGGGGCCGGGTGCGCCGGGCGCCTCGACCTCCTCGATCGACATCCGGTTCTTCTCGTGCAGCACCAGCGCTCGCATCCCAGTCCTCTCCCTCGATGTGCGGTCCGTCTCATGATCGCAGAGGAGCGGCGGGGGAGGAGGGGAGGTCCGACGACGGACGGAGCGCCTCCCACTCCACCCTGCTCTGCCTGCCCTGCCGCCCCGAGGGACAGGTGTATGTATTTGTTTTTCCACGTACATCATGTACATCACGTACGCGCGCTTCTTGCCGGACACCTCTGTCCGCCCCCGCGCTCGTCGCCTCGGAGCACCCATCGCTCCGGGTGCTGTCGCGCACCCCGGGCGCGACGACGGGGTCGGCGCGGAGGGGATGCGTCGCGCGAGACCCAGCCCGCGACCCCGCCCGTTCCGCTCGCCCCTCGTCTGTCACACCTCTCCCCGAACCTTCGTATGCACGTTCGATGTCACGACCTGGGCGCCTTGAGCCCCACCCCGCCGAGGCGTACAGTTCGAACCCCTGTTCGAACGCGAGTGCGAAGGAACGGCGAGGGCCGGAAGGAGGAGCGCGATGGGCACCACCCTGCAGATCGAGGACCGCGAGGAGCGGCTGTCCCGGGCCCGGGCCGCGCTCGGGGCGGCCGAGCGCTCCGCCGCCCGCTGGGGCGGGCGAATCGACCGCACCGCCCTGCAGCCCTCGGCGCGCCCCGTCTCCGAGGCCGAGGACGACGGGCTCGGCGCCCGCCTGCCGGTCCCGGGGCCGCTCCGGACGCTGTTCCCGCGCGGGAGCCTGCGCGCCGGCAGCTCCGTGGCGCTCGAGGGCGCCGCGAGCACCTCGCTGCTGCTGTCCCTCGCGGTCGCCGCGGCGGGGGAGGACTCCTGGTGCGCGATCGCCGGGATGCCCGATCTGGGGTTGCGCTCCGCGATGGACGCGGGCCTGGATCCCTGCCGCCTCGTCCTCGCCCCGGCGGACGGCGAGCAGCGTCCCCAGGTGCTCTCCGCTCTCGCCGACGGGGTGGGCGTGCTCGTGCTCGGCCCCGACCTGGACCTCGCCCCGGCGCTCTGGCGCAGCCTGCTGGGCCGTGCCCGCACCGCCGACACCCTCGTCCTCGCCGCCGCCCCGCCCGGCCGCGCCGACCTCACGCTGCGCTCCACCGCTCGGGGATGGTCAGGCCTCGGCCAGGGCTCGGGACGACTGCGTCGGCGCCGTCTCGAGATCATCGCCGAGGGCCGCGGCATCGCCGGTCACCGGTCGGCCGAGGTGCTGCTGCCGCAGGTGGACGGGATGCTCGCAGCGGCTCCCGCCGGTGCGGCGGCGGGGGCTGCGGCCCGTCCGGCGGTCGCGGAGCGGCGTCCGGCGATGCAGCTCCTGCCGAGCGCGCGGAGGGCCGGGTGATGAGCGTGCACGCCCCTGCCGACCTCCACGCCCCCGCCGCGGCCGGCCCCGCTGCTGTCGACGCCGCCATCGCCCGGGCGACCCGCACCGTCGCCGTGACCGTCCCGGACTGGCCGCTGCTGGCCGCGCTGGACCGCCACCAGCGACGCCTCGAGGCCGCCGCAGGGAAGGAGGACGCCCCCGCGCCGGTCCCGCTCGATCTCGCCGCCGTCCCGGTGATCCTGCTCGACCAGCACCGCGTCACCCATGCCGGCGCCGCCGCCCTCGAGGCCGGGGTGCGCCCGGGGATGACGCGCCGCGCCGCCCGGGCCGCCTGTCCCGAGGCGCTCGTGCTGGAGGCCGACCGCGAGCAGGAGACCGCGCTGTTCGAGCTGGTCGCCGCCGCGGTGGACACGATCGCGGCCGGGGTGGACGTGCTGCGCCCCGGGGTGCTGCTGATGTCCGCCCGAGGGCCGGCCCGCCACCAGGGCGGGGAGGAGCGCCTCGCCGAGCGGATCCTCGACGCGGTCGCCGACCTCACCGGCTGGGACTGCACCGTTGGAATCGCCGACGGCCCCTTCGCCGCACTGCTCGCCTCCTGGCCGGGCCGGATCGTGCACGAGGGCCGCAGCGCCGACTACCTCGCCCCGCACCCGATCCAGGCCCTGCGCAGCGCCCCCGTCGGCCCCGGCTGGGGCCATCGCGGTCAGCCCTCGGCCGCCCGCCCCGAACGACGCCTCGACCTCGCCGAGACGGTCGACCTGCTGCAGCGGCTCGGGATCACGACCCTCGGGGATCTCGCCGCGCTGCCCTCGGCCGCCGTCGCCGACCGCTTCGGCCCGGATGTGGCGACGCTGCACCTGCTCGCGCGCGGGCAGGAGCCCGCCCCGCCCGCCGCGCACCATCCCACCCAGCCGCTGCTGGCCGAGACGACGCTGGAGACCCCGCTGGTGCGCACCGACCAGGCGGCCTTCATCGCGCGTCCGCTCGCCGAGCAGCTGCACGCGATGCTGGTCGAACGAGGGCTGGTGTGCACCAGGCTGCGGATCGTGGCCCGCACCGAGGGCGGCGAGGAGATGGAGCGCACCTGGCGGCACGACGGGGCGCTGACCGTCGCCGACGTCGTGGACCGCATCCGCTGGCAGTGCGACGGATGGATCACCCGGGCGCGACTCGGCGGTCCTGCGACCGGGGCGATCACCCGGATCGGGCTGCATCCTCTGCAGCTGGCCCCGGCGGGGGAGAACGCGCCCGCGCTGTGGGGCAGCGCCGGGGAGGCGGCGCAGCGGGCCTCCCGTGCGCTCGCCCGCGCGCAGGGCCTGGCCGGGGAGGAGGCGGTGCAGGTCCCGGCCCTCGTCGGGGGGAGGCTGCTGGCCGAGGAGGTCGCCCTGGTGCCCTGGCGCAGCGAGAAGCCCGCACGGCGCGAGGGTCCCTGGCCCGGCGCCCTGCCCCGCCCGGTGCCCGCGACCGTGTTCCGCGACCCGCCCGCGGTGCGGCTCGAGGACGCCGCGGGCCGTCCCGTCGTGGTCACCGCCCGTGGTCTGCTGAGCGGCGCGCCGGCCCGCCTGCTCGTCCTCGCCCCGGGCGCGCCGGCGCTGCAG
>NZ_KV788965.1:0-5986 GCF_001807385.1 Brachybacterium sp. HMSC06H03
CTCGGCGCCGGTGCGCTCGGCCTCGCCGCGCTGCCCCTGGCCGGCTGCGCCCTGGACGGCGCCCTCGCCGACGGGGGCGGCAGCAGCGTCGCGGGAGACGACCTCGAGCTCTCCTTCCTCATCTCGAACCTCGACGGCGGCTGGGTCCCCTCCAAGAGCGCGATCTCCAGCTACGAGGCGAACGTGTGGCAGCAGCTGACCGACAAGCTCGTCCACACCGATCCCGAGGGAGCCGTCACCCCCTGGATCGCGACGCACTGGGAGCAGAACGAGGAGGCGACCGAGTACGTGCTCCACCTGCGGGGAGGCGTCACCTTCTCCGACGGCACCCCGCTGGACGCCGAGGCGGTGCTCGCGAACCTCGAGGCCTGGGCCGTCGGCCGCCCCGACGAGGGCCTGGCACGGGTGGGCCTGTTCCCCGGCGGCACCTACGAGGGCGCCGAGGCGCTGGATCCGCTGACCGTGCGGGTCACCTTCACCGCGCCGACGCTGTCCTTCCTGCCCACCCTCGGCTATCACGGCTGCCAGCTGATGGCCCCCTCCTCCCTCGCCCTCTCCCTCGAGGAGCAGGCCGACCTGGCCCGCCAGATCGGCTCTGGACCCTTCGTGCTGGAGAGCTGGGAGCCGCGGCAGCGCGTGCGCCTGGTGCGGCGCGAGGACTACGACTGGGCTCCGGAGGCGCTCGGTGCGAGCGGGCCGGCGCAGCTCGCCGCGATCACCTTCACCGTCCTGCCCGACGACACCCTGCGCGCCTCCGCCGCCAGGGCCGGCCAGACCGATCTCTCCTACAACGTGAACCCGCGCGCCTCCTCGACGAGGCGGGTTGGACCGGCCGGAACGCCGACGGCTTCCGGGAGAAGGACGGGGTCGAGCTGGGCTTCACCATCTACCCCACCCCGTACCTCACCGGCTCCGTCCCGGAGGCGGAGCTGATCTCCCAGCACCTGGGCCGGCTCGGCATCCGGGTGGCCACCCAGAAGCTCGACATCCCCACATGGACCGAACGGGTCACCAACAACCCCGAGCAGGGTGTGAACGAGGTGACGCGCAGCTTCGTGGACGTCGGCACGGTCGCCGGCGTGATCACCGACGAGGGCGAGGACTGGTTCCAGACCGGCTCCTCAGATGCGGAGCTGGTGCGGCTGCGGGACGAGGTCGCTGGCGCCGCGACCCGCGAGGAGCGGGCACCGCTGGTCGAGGAGCTCTCCCGCCACGTGCTCGAGCAGGCGTACTTCATCCCGCTGGAGCAGAACGTGCAGCGCATCTACGTCCAGTCCCCCGACCTCCGCGGCATCACCTTCAACGCGGTCGCGATCCCCTCCTACCACGCCGCGACCAAGGAGAAGCCATGACCGCTCTGTCCCCCGGCGCGACCCCCACCGCCCCGGGCGGTCCGACGTCGGGCCTCGCCCCCGCGGCCCCGTCGGCCGCCGCGCGCACCACCCGCCGCTACGCCTCCTTCGCGGCGCGCCGCACCGGGCAGGCGCTGATCGTGGTGGTGCTCGCCTACGTGCTCGTGTTCGCGGTGCTCGCCGCGATCCCGGGCGATCCGATCTCCGCGCAGCTCGAGGACCCCCAGGCCGGGTACAGCGAGGCGGAGAAGGCGCAGATCCGCGCCTTCCACGGCCTGGACCGGCCCGTGCCCGTCCAGCTCGTCGTCTCGCTGGGCCATGCGCTGACGGGCGACCTGGGCACCTCGCTGTCGACCTCCCAGCCGGTCACCGCGATGCTCGCCGCGGCGATCCCCTCGACGCTCGCGCTGGCCGCGACCGCGCTCGTCCTCGCCGTGCTGATCGCGGCGGTGCTGGCCCTGGCCTCCCGGCTGCTGCCCGAGGGCCCCGCGAACACCCTGGTGCGCGCCCTGCCCGCGGCGTTCCTCTCGACCCCGAACTTCCTGATCGGCCTGGTGCTGATCCAGGTGCTCGCGGTGACGCTGGGGTTGTTCAGCCTGGTCGAGCCGCACAGCCCCGGCTCGACCCTCGCCGCCGCCCTGACCCTCGCGCTCCCGGTCTCCGCGCAGATCGCGCAGGTGTTCATCACGGCGCTGGACGAGGCGGCCGGTCAGGACTACGCCGAGGTCGCGCTCGCGCGCGGCCTGCGCCCGGGACAGGTCGTGGTGCGGCACCTGCTGCGCCCCTCCCTGCTGCCGACGGTGACGATCATCGGGCTGGTGCTCGGCGAGGTGCTCGGCGGCTCGCTGATCACCGAGGCGATCTTCGGCCGCTCCGGCGTGGGCACGCTGGTGCAGAAGGCCGTCGCCGCGCAGGACGTGCCGGTGCTGCTCGCGGCCGTGGTGCTCTCGGCGCTGGTGTTCGTGGTGGTGAACCTCGTGATCGACCTGCTCTATCCGCTGCTGGACCCGCGCCTGCGCGGGAAGGAGGATCTGCGATGAGCGTCCTGGATGCCGCCCCCGGCCCGGTCGCCGGCGGTCCCGTCGCCGCCGCGACGGCCCCGGCCCGTGCCCTCTCCCGTCGTCTGCCGCCCGTGAGCGTGCTGGCGAGCCTCGCCGTGCTCGCCGTCGTGCTCCTGTGGTCGCTGGTCCCGGGCCTGGTCACGGGGCACGATCCTGCCGTCGGCGTGCCGGACGACAAGTTCACCGCGCCCGGCGCCGAGTACTGGCTGGGCACCGACCACCTGGGCCGGGACCTGCTCACCCGCATCATCCACGGCTCCGCCTCCTCGATGACCAGCGCCCTGATCGCGGTCGCGATCGGCGTGCTCGCCGGCGGGCTGCTGGGCCTGCTGGGCGGGTACCTGGGCGGCTGGGTCGACGCGGTGATCGGCCGCGTGGTCGAGGTGCTCCTGGCGATCCCGGGGTTCCTGCTCGCGGTGGTGATCGTGACCGCGCTCGGCTACGACACCCGCAATGCGGCGATCGCGACCGGCGTCTCGGCGGTGGCGGTGTTCGCCCGGCTGATGCGCTCGGAGGTGCTGCGGGTGCGCACCAGCGTGTTCATCGAGGCGGCCCGCCTCAGCGGCGCCTCGGCCGGATACGTCCTGCTGCGCCATGTGCTCCCGAACGCGGTGCGCCCCGTGCTCTCGCTCGCGGTGCTCCAGTTCGGCATCGCGATCCTGGTGATCGCCGGCCTCGCCTTCCTCGGCTACGGCGATCCGCCGCCCGCCTCCGACTGGGGTCTGCTCGTCTCCGACGGCCGCGAGCACCTCCTGCACGCCCCGTGGCTCGTGATCGCCCCGGGCCTGGTCATCGCCGTCGTCGTGCTGTCCGTGAGCCGCCTGTCCAGCTGGCTCGACCTCGGGAGGAACCGATGAACTCCACTGCCGCATCCACCGCCGACGCGTCCACCGCCGACGCCTCCGCCGCCGAGGCTCCCGACGCCACCGCAGCGACCGCCGACACCGCCGCCCCTGCCCCGCCGCTGCTGCAGGTCGAGGACCTGCGCGTCGCCTACGGCCCCGCCGAGGTGGTCCACGGGGTCTCCTTCGCCGTCGGAGCGGGCCGGGCGCTGGCCCTGATCGGCGAGTCCGGCTCGGGCAAGTCCACGATCGCGCGGGCCGTGCTGCGCCTGCTCGGCACCCGCCGCGCCCGCGTGGACGGGTCGATCCGGATCGAGGGCCGCGAGGTGACGGGCCTGCGCGAGCGGGAGTTCCTGCCGCTGCGCGGGAGGGTGCTGGGCTTCGTGCCGCAGGACCCGGGCTCCTCCCTGAACCCGGTGCGCACGATCCGGGCGCAGGCCCTCGAGGCGGCGGCGCTCGTGCCCGGCGCCCGTCGCGGCACCGAGCGCGAGGCGCTCGTGCACGCGGCGCTCGAGCGGGTGGGCCTGCCCGAGCCGGGTCGGATCCTCGACTCCTTCCCCCATCAGCTCTCCGGCGGGCAGCTGCAGCGGGTGCTGATCGCGCTCGCGATCCTGCCCGGCCCGCGGCTGCTGATCGCCGACGAGCCCACCAGCGCCCTCGACGTCACGGTCCAGAAGCAGATCCTCGACCTGCTCGATGAGCTGCGGGCCGAGCTCGGGATCGGGATCCTGCTGATCACCCACGACCTCGCCCTCGCCGCCTCCCGCGCCGACGAGGTGGTGGTGCTGCAGCAGGGCGAGGTGCAGGAGGCCGGCCCCACCGCGACCGTATTTACCGTGCCCCGCGCGGAGTACACCCGCGCGCTGCAGGCCGACGTGCCAGGGCTGAACCCGGACCGCTTCGCCCCGCTGCGCGCCGAGCGGGACGCGCGCCACCCAGCCGGCGTCGCGCACGTCGAGGCCGGCCGCATCTCCCGCACCTTCCGCACCCGCGACCGGGAGGTCCGCGCCCTCGCGGAGGTCTCCTTCACGATCCCCCGCGGCCGCACCCATGCGCTGGTCGGCGAGTCGGGCTCGGGCAAGTCCACCGCGGCCCGGGCGCTGCTGGGGCTCGAGACGCTGGATGCCGGCACCCTCTCCGTCGGCAGCCGTCCCGTCGACCCCGCCGACCCCGTCGGGCTGCGGGCGCTGCGTCGCGACCTGCAGCTCGTCCACCAGAACCCCTTCACCTCGCTGGACCCGCGCTTCACCATCGAGCGGATCGTGCGCGAGCCGCTCGAGCACTACAAGGTCGGCGACCGCGCCGACCGGGCGGAGCGGACGGCGTGGGCGCTCGAGGCGGTGCGCCTGCCCGAGGCGCTGCGCGGCCGGCGTCCGGGAGCGCTCTCGGGCGGGCAGCGGCAGCGGGTCGCGATCGCCCGGGCCCTCGCGCTGCGTCCCGAGGTGCTCGTGCTCGACGAGCCGACCAGCGCCCTGGACGTGACGGTGCAGGCCTCGATCCTCGAGGTTCTCGCCACGCTGCAGCGGGACCTGGGCCTGACCTACCTGTTCATCTCGCACGACCTCGGGGTGGTGCGGCAGTTCGCCGACACCCTCACCGTGCTCCGCCGCGGCGAGGTGGTCGAGTCCGGGACCGTCGAAGAGATCTTCGCCGCCCCGCGCGAGGAGTACACGCGCCGGCTCATCGCCTCGATCCCCGCCCGCCAGGACGTGGGGGCCAGCGCATGACCACCACCGCCTCCTCCCTCGCCGTCCTGCCGGGCGGCCGGATCCTGACCTGGGCCGACACCGACTGGGACGACCCGCGCGGCGCAGCGCTGCGGGAGGCGATGGACGTCGAGCTCTCGCCCCGCTACGCGGCCCTGCGCCAGGGCTCCCCTCGCCCGGCACCGCCGAGCGCCGAGGACGTGGCCGTGGTGGTGCTCGCGCTCGTGGACGGGAAGCCCGCCGCGACCGGGACCCTGCGCCGCCTGCCGGACCGCTGGGAGGTCAAGCGCCTTGTCGTCGACGCGGACCACCGAAGGCTGGGCCTCGCGAGCCGGATTCTGGCCCGGCTCGAGGACGCGGCCCGGGACCACGGCGCGGACGAGCTCTTCCTCCAGACCGGGAACCGCCAGCCCGAGGCGATCGCGCTCTACGAGCGCGAGGGCTGGAAGCGGATCGAGGTGTTCGCGCCCTACGACCCGGCCGACGGGATCAGCGTGTGCTTCCGGAAGGCGCTGCGGGCGGCCGAGTGACGACCCGATCGACGAGCGTTCAGCCGAGCAGCTGCACGACCCGCGCGTCGGAGCCGGCGAGCGCGGCGCGGTCGAAGGTGGCGCCCGCGGCGAGGAGCTCGTCCGCCCCGGTCGCCTCGAGCACTCGCTCCACGCGCGGGCGCAGCGTCGCAGGGCTGCCTGTCCAGGCCCTCTCGAGGCCCTTCTCCACCCGGTCACGCTCGCGCGAGGTGAGGTCCTGCTCGCGGATCCGGGCCGGGTCCTCCAGCGGCGGGAAGGCGCCGGTCCCCCGGGAGCGGACCATCGCCCACACCTCGGGGAGCGCGAGCTCACGCGCCTCGGCGTCGTCATCCGCGACGAGCAGGTCCATCGAGACCATCACGTGCGGGGCGCTGCCGCGGTGGGGGCGGAACTCGCGCCGGTAGGCGGCGACGCGCTCGCCCACGTCCTCCGCGTGCAGGACGGGCCCGCCGAGCACCACGCCGAGGCCGAGCCGGGCGGCGATGCCGAGCCCGG